>JAHQWI010000149.1 GCA_029856085.1 Promethearchaeia archaeon
GTATTTAATAGATACTTGTTTTGTTAAGCTAATTTTCCATCTATTGGCCAATCAAGTAGAGATGATATCAAATTTTTTCTCGAAAGAGCACCTCGAGTCATTTGCCCGACAAAACTTTCCTTACCATATACTTGTTTTAATATTTTTCTGATAATTTGCTTTTTAGAATATTTATTTTGGGGAAGGGTTTTATAAACTTCGTGGACTTGTTGATGCCTTTTTTTAATTTCCCTTAATTTCTCAATCAAAAATTCTCTGCCATGAAATACGCCATTACCTGCAGAAAATATTAGTAAGTCATTCATACCCTCAGTAAAGTCATACAATTCTTGTAGAGCTTGATAAATTAATGAAATATCTTCTTGTATATCGCTATGTCCACCGAATATCATCTTGTATTTTGGTTGTACTGCATCTGCAACAAAAGTCCATTGCTTCTTTCTTTCTATAAGAGTAATTAATTCTGGAGCATGTCCAGACATAGGAAATAATTCAAACTTATATTTTTTTGATTTCGTGATTATAGATTCTTCTATAGATACAGCATTCACAGGTAATAGTTTCGGTCCCCAAGCCATTTGGCGATAATCTGGATAAGTATTGCCAGATTTTAAAAGATCAATGGCTTTTTCACTAGAATATATAGGAATTCCAAACTCTGCGTTTAATAAATGAGCTCCACCAGCATGATCCTCATGAGCATGTGTAATAAAACATTTCTCAATCATGTCTTTAGGATTTAATGAGTTCACAAACTCTCGCAGGTCATCAACTCCTCCAGGGGCTCCAGAATCAATGAGAAGACCATCAACTAAATAACAAGATGTAAAGAAAGGGTCGGTCATCAATTCACTATCTGATGACCACTGCCATTCTAAAATTTCATTATTACAATGATAATCTATTCGAACTACCAATAATCTGGATCTCCAATTAAATTGAAAAATAATATTTGGAAAACTTTTATTTACCTTTCCATTTTGGTTTTTGCTTTTGTATTCTTGCCATTACTCCAGTCATAAAATCTTTTGATGTTAATAATTGTGAATTTACAAGTCCTTCCAATTCTAAACCGAATTCAAGATTTTGGCCATATATATCATCAATTAGCTTCTTACCCATTCCAACAGCAAGCGGGGCACTTTCTATCAATTCATCCGTATAGTTTTTCACCAAAGCATCTAAGGTTTCTCTGTTTTTTGCTATGCCATTTACTACTCCCATTCGATAAGCTTCAACACCATCAAAAGTCCTTCCAGTTAATGCTATGTCTTTTGCGTGCGATATTCCACATAGGCGAGTGAGCCTAGTCGTTCCAGAAACGTCGGGAATGATTCCTACCTTTACTTCAGGCATACTAAATGTAGCTTTTTCTAGACAAAATCGGAAATCACATGCGAGTGCTAACTCAAAACCTAAACCCAAGCAGAATCCTTCAATTCTAGCAATAAATGGTTTTTCAATTTTACCAATTTTTACTACCAAAGGGTGAAATCTAGTATTCAAGCTATATCGAAAATGTGGGGGTGTATTTAAATCAGGATTTCTTTCCCCTCCAGAACTATCTTGACCAGCTAGAGTATTTAAGTCAATCCCCGCACTAAAATAATCTGTTGCTCCTGTAATAATAATAATCCTAGTTTTTGAACGTTCTGCTTCTTCAATCGCTTCTTCTAAAGCATTTAATACCTCCCAATTTAGAGCGTTTCTTTTCTCTAAACGATTCAACTTAATTGTAGTAATTGTTTGTTCTTCATTCTCTTCTATTAAAACTACTTTTTTTTCGCTCATTTTCTTTTACTCCTAATTTAGATTCATTATAATTTGTATAATTAAAAGAATTAAAGTAAATTGAAATAAAAATATTATTCAGTATTTCAAAAAGAGCTCAAATTTAATGATTCTAATAGAAATCATTAATTTGCTTTTGTTTATATTGGAGATATAAGCACATCTCTAGGACCAGTTCTTTTTAGATGTATTGCATTTTCAGGACAATGGTGAGCGCATACCCCGCATCCAATACATTTTTCTGGATCAACGATAGCTTTATTTTTCTCGGAATAAATCGTTTCCATTGGACATATTTCAAGGCAAGTCGCACATCCTACACATAATTCTTCATCTACTTCAGCAAGATAAGAAGACATAGTATGTAGTGGAGCGATTCCACCCCTATACATTCCTATAATTCCACAACAACACTTACAGCAATTACAAATTGCTTCTATCCCTCGATTAGTGTCTGAGTGAACATGGAACACCTTATGAATCAAACCTTGGTCTTCAGCTTCTCTAAAGATTTTAATGGCTTCTTCTTTCGAAACTCGATTTCCGAAGTTCTTCTCAATAGCAAAAACGGCACTTTTATCAAAAAGGAAACAGTTATTTTTCGATGCTCCCAATTTACACGGATCATTCAGAAGATCTTTATGATGGCGACAATAGCAATGAGCTACGGCAATATCATCATATTCTTCTACATACATTTTAACATCCTCAAATGGCATTACAGCCTCAGTTCCTACTTCGACTTCCTTTTCGACAGGGAGAGTTCTATCAGTAGGAGGTAAAGTTTTAAATATGTTTATCATTGCTTCGCGATTAGTTTCATCCATCTTACTCCTTTCCGAAAATAACTTCTGGAACATTTTTGCTATTTTGACGTGTTTTTCATCTGTCTCGCCTCGTAAATTTGTATACTCAAATATACCTGGAAATGTGCCCATGAGACGGAATACCATTTTTCCTGTGCTCCTGCTTTTCGTGCCAATAATGATACCATTATACATTAAAGTATCAAGCATTTTAAGGATGGATTCTTCATCCATATCCGTTCGCTCTTTAATCTCTTCAAGTGTCATGGAAGGTTTTGAATATATCAATAAGAATTGGGCTTGTTCTTCAGTTATTAGTTCTTGTAGTAATTCTATTAAACTTTCACTGATAGGAACAGGAAAGACTCCCGCTTTAACAATATTCCTTGCCACTTTATCCCACAATTTTTCAGTCATTTTCATTCTCAATTTAGCTGTTTTAAGTTAATTGATTAAAAAATACATGATTTAATTAAATTTCGAGAAAAATTCATTCCATAAAAGGTATATGAAAAGAATCCATAAAATTCTATGACTCTTTTAATTTTTTAGGGAAGGCATTCTAATCAAATATTATTAGTAATAAGAGATTAAGGGATAATTATTTGATAAGAGAAATTGATGATAGAATAATTATACTTCAAAACTCCATAAAGATTTTAGAATTGATTTTAAAAAATCTTAGGAATCAAAATGAAACGTATTCTCTGAGCAATATCCAAAAGCGAATTAATGAGTATAAACAAAAACTCCAAATGCATAAAAATATACTTGCTTAAGATTATTCTACTCTTTTTTTTTCGTTGATATTTTTATCAACAGAAAGATCCAAACTGAAAAATTTTAAATTTTTTGAAAAAAATTTAAAGTGATGGTGTTTTAAATTACGCAGGAATATGAAAGTGATGGTGTTTTAAATTACGCAGGAATATGCTGAAAGGGTAAGGAGATTGCCTACCTATGTTTTTGTAGAAATAGAGCAATTAATAGCTGAAGGAAGGAAAAAAGGAATGGATTTTATCCCTCTAGGAATAGGAGATCCTGATTTGACTACACCTGAATTCATTATAGAAGAGATGATTAGACAAGCAAAAATTCCAAGTAATCAAAACTACCCTTCTAGTATGGGTGAAGAGTTTTTTAGGAAAGCTGTTGCTAGATGGAATAAAGTAAGATATGGAGTGGACCTAGATCCTGAAACCGAAGTTTCGCATGTAAATGGAGGAAAAGAGGGTGTTGCCAATATAGCACGAGTGTTTGTTAATCCTGGTGATGTTGTCCTATGTCCTAATCCAGGATATCCGGTATATATAAATGGTGCAACAAAATTATGTGATGGAGAACCCTATTTGCTGCCATTAAAAAAAGAGAACAACTTTCTACCAGATTTAGATGGTGTTGACTCAAAAATACTTAAAAAAGCCAAACTGTTGTATTTAAATTACCCTAATAATCCAACTGGGGCAATTATCCCCCAAGAGTTTTTGAAAAAGGTCGTAGATTATGCAGAGGATTATAATTTCGTTATTGTATATGACAATCCTTATTCAGAATTTACTTTTGAAGACTATGTTGCTCCAAGTATACTACAAGTAACTAATGAACATGTTGAATTAAATAGTGCTTCAAAGATGTTTAACATGACAGGATTTCGGTGTGGTTGGGTTGCAGGAAATGCTGATATTATCAAAGGGTTAAGAAAAGTAAAATCTCAAATCGACTCTGGTGGGCCAATTTTTATTCAAAAAGCAGTAGCTAAAGGATTAGATTTATATAAATCTCAAAAAAAGCCTGATGTTATCGCAAAAAATATAGAAATATATGAGAAACGCAGAAATATCCTTGTTAAAGGCTTAAATAAAATCGGATGGAAAACTAATTTACCTAAAGCGACATTCTACGTTTGGACCCAAATTCCTGAAAAGTATTGTAAGATGTCTTGTATGGAATTTACTAAAAAACTAATTGATGTTGGAGTAATAATTACACCAGGAACTGGATTTGGGAAATATGGGGAAGGATTTGTGAGATTTGCTTTAACTCAACCAATTGAACGGATTAAGGAAGCATTAGAAAGAATTAATAAATTAGTAAACTAAGAATAGATAAAAAAAAGACTATATATATATTATATCTGAAAGGGATTCTTATCCAGAAGATTTGGTGTATTTTTTCCTTAGATATCCCAGTTTTTTTGCATCCTCTGCTTGAAGAGACTCAGCAGATCCATCTAAACCTTCAAGTATCATCATAACTGGAGTATTCTCAGAATCCCAATCTTTATAATAATCCAATATCAGATCCATCTCGTCTGATTCCTTTTCCAGTAGTTTTCACCTCCAATTTTAATTCAGTTCTTCACTGGAAAATATAATCTTAGTTTGACCAATTTCTAGTAAATTTTATGAGTTGTATTGTTAAAAGAGAACAAATCAGTAAAAAGAACAAGAAAGAGGTCAAAAAGATTTATTCTCTCTTAATAATACTACGGATAAATACCGGGTTTACGGATAATGTAAAACCACACCAATAATCCATAGCATTATGTGAAAAACTCATTAATAAAAAGATGTTAAATGTTATATTTAAACTTTACCCATGTTTTTCCCATTTGTCATAGAACCTTAAGCAAACTTGACATGTAAGTATAATGTGTTTTTAAGAAGAAAACCAATAATAATTTTTTAAATCAATACAGATTTTATTTAAAATAATATTGAATTTTAAGAATTGGGATTTTAAATATTATAGAAAAGAAAATAGTTTTGGTAGGGGCAGGTTCGACATCATTTGGACCCAGCATGTTTAATGACATCTATCTAAGTGATGGTTTAGAAGGATCTACAATTGTGCTTCATGACATTGATAAGACCAAATTAGAAATGATATATGAATTATTACTTGCTGAAAATGAAAGACTAAATAATAAATTCAATCTTGAACGAACGACTGATAGGTCTTCGGCTTTTAAAGGCGCTGATTTCATAATTAATTCTATAGAAGTGGGTGAACGATTTAGATTGTGGAGACAAGATTTTGAAATTCCCAGAAAACATGGTTCGCATCAGATTTTGGGAGAGTGTGGGGGCCCAGGAGGGTCATTTCATGCATGGCGGATTATACCACCAATAATAGATATTGTTAAAGATGCTGAAAAAATCTGCCCACATGCTTTTTTTATCAATTTTTCAAACCCTCTATCTCGAGTATGCTTAGCGATAAAAAGAAGTGTGAAGGATTTAAAATTTATTGGTTTATGTCATCAAATTGGCTTTATGGTACACCACTTACCTAGGATGTTCAATAAATCAATAAAAAATATGAAGATGAAAGTAGGTGGACTCAACCATTTTGCATTCCTTTTAGGACTTGAGGACTTATCAACAGGGAAAGACTTAATACCTAAATTTAAGAAGAAGACGTTGAATTATTTCAGGGAGCATGAGAATCGATTTAAATTTTCTACACTTACATTTGAATTTTTTAAGAGATTTGGTTATTTTCCTTACGTCGGTGATAACCACCTAGGGGAGTACTTACAAACCGGTTCAGAATTTACGGAAACTCAGGATATGATAGATTGGATAGATCGCATGGATCAAATAGGGCAGTATGTATATGAAAGATTTCTATATTACTATAAGCGATTCAAAAGGGAAAGATATTCTAAGAGAAGTATTTTGTTTGGAGGCCGTTCTGGAGAGAGAGCGATTCCTATAATTGAAGCAATAATTAATGATAGAAATTCTTATGAATTTGCTGTGAATGTTCCAAATGATAACATCATTGAAAATCTACCTCAAGATTTAATACTTGAATGTTCAGCAACGGTTAATAAGGATGGTGTTCATGGCGTTAAGATCGGTGCTTTGCCTAAGAATATAGCAGCACTACTTCGTATTGAAGCCACAATACAAGATTTGTGTGTTGAGGCAGTTTTAACCAGATCTAAAGACCTTGCAATTGCATGTTTGGCTATAGATCCGAATGTGGGTAGTTTTGAAATGGCAGAAAGCATCTTTAATGAGATGAGCGAAGTGCAGCAAGAGTTTCTCCCAAAATTCAAATGATTAGTGGTTTATTAGCATTAAGTTATAATTTTTTAAGTCGGGAAGGAATCTACGAAAATTTTGTAAATAACGATAAGCTTTTAAGTTTAGGTACGGTTAAATCTAAGTTTTTACCAGTAGATCTAAGTTTTTACCAGTAAATTCTCTAAGAAATTTGTCAAAATTTAATAAAACCTTATAAGGTAATTACACATAAGTGAATATATTTCATATAAATTTATAAATTAACATTTCTATTATTTTCAAGGAATCTGATCTAATATAATTTGTAGGGCGATGAAATCAGAAACTAATATAAATTCAGAAGAAAAGTTTAAGAAAGCCACAGAATTACTTCAAAAGTTTTGGTGGTTTTGTTTCTATTTAGTAATCTCACCTATAACGATAGGTCTTGTTGGTTTTTGGATTTTTCTGTTATTCCTAAATGATTTATTTGCCTTATCCCTTTCAGTAATAACATTCATGTTCGCTTTCTTATTTTTCCTTAAAGCTTATGATAAGTATAGAGATAAATCTTTTTTTCTAAATAAAGAAAATAACCTTATCGCAAGGATTCACATTACCTTTTTAATATCTATTCTATCTTTCATTGTTACTCCAATTTTCACACTAATTCCGTCAGAGGATGTTTCATTTGAACTGCTTCCACTGATAAGTTTCGCATTACTCTATAATATAGTGTATTTCTATTATAACTTCAAGCCCATAGCTTTTTTCAATATAGCTGAGGGAGAATTTAAGCATGGTATCGATTTTAAATTAACTATCAAGCAACCCTATAATTTCATAATTGTCATTAATTATATTGCTCATCTCATTTTCCTTTCAATTACTTTCCGTACAAAATTCTCTTGGGTTTTTGCTCTGGCGACTAATTTGGTGCTATATCTTATTACAATTGCAAATACAAAGAAAATCTGTAGCAGTATTAAAGAATCTATTAAAGAAAATAGATCAATTCTGCTACTTTTAACTGAATTTAAACAAAAGTTTGTAATATCAATTACAAGTTTAGTTTTCATTTTATTAATTCAAATGCCCTTAATAGTTATAATTATTTTTAGCTTTTCAGGTACTCAGTACACAAGTTTGGAATTGTTAAATAGTTCTTTTTTAAGTATTATCTTTTTATTTTTATATTTAAAATCACTTTTTTACGCTAATTTCTATTATAGCAATAGAATTAATGTTTATAGAGATTCTACAAAGAGTAATAATTCAAATGAGAAGATTCCTGCTCAAAGTATCAAATATCAAAAATATAATACTTATCTATCTGGAATTTTAGTTGTTCTCATAGCTGCTTTTGCTTTTTTAATAGACACTCCATTGCTTGTTGTAATCATTCTACCATTTTTCTTTATTTTTTCTTATTCTGAACAGAAAGCAGGTATATGTCCTAAAAATTATAATAAATATATTCTGCTGCTAAATTCTATTGCCATTTTAATTTCTATTTCATTTGGGCTCTTTTCAGAAATATTACTAAATTATCAATTTTTAATATTTTTGTTATCTTTATATTTCATCTTACAAATATTTGTTAAAACTGACTATTTCGCTAAAGAAAACATTATTATTATCCAAAATATACTTGCTACTGCTAGTTTTACTATAATAGCATATTCATTCTTCGAATATACTAAATTTGAAAATTTAATTATTTTTGAGTTTACTCAATTTTTAGATCCAATAATAATCTTAATTTCCAACTTCATAATGCATGGTTTATTAATTTCAATAGTATCACTAATTACATTTTATATCTTATACTCTCGGTATTTCTATCAGAAACGTTCAAAGCTTTTTAGATCTTGTTTATTTATAAATATCTTTCTTATTGAGCTTTTTATATTTCTCTTAATTAATTTAGGAACATTTTTCTTACCGGAAATTTTATTATTATCAAGCTTATTATTTCCCTCTATTTTCTTGTTCTTTATATTTGTAAATTATATATTAGGGGTGTTTTCACGAAATGATTTTGTAAAAATAAGTTATTATTTACTATGGGTGTTAATTGGTGATATTTTTCTCTCCTTATTGTTAATATATCTAAATAATTACGTAATTTTGGCTTTTGATTTCCTGTTCTTGTCAATTTTCAGCCAGGTTAATTTCAAGTATGGATTAAAAATTGAAAAAGTAAAAGAATCTACAGTTAAGCAATTTGTCAAAACAAACTCATATTTTATGACAATTGAACTAATAGCTCTGTTTTTCTTTTTCTTTTATTTAATAGCATTAGCTCAATTAACTTTCAGCGATAAGATTATCCTATCAACCTATTTTTCATTTTTAGTCATGACTGTTCTAGCTAACCTACTCTCTAGAAATAATGTCGTGTTTTCAAGTTCAATAACTATTATAATAAATATAATAGCCCTATTCTTTAGCACAGGTTTAACCTTCTATTATATATATATATTTACTTTGGGCACTTCTTATGTGTTTTTATTACCTTTTATAGGTTTGTTCATAACTCTATATTTCCCTTTTTATTTCTTATTAAGAAAGAAGATCTATGAGACTTTCATACACAAGGGCCTACTGATAAATTCTGCCTTGTTGGCGATATTTATAACATTAATACCTATTTTTATCAATTTAGAATTTTCCCGAATAGGACTATCCGTCAATATTTTATCAGTAATAAATTATACATTGTTAATCTTTCCAATTATATTTTTATTTATTAGTTTTACAGACTATCTATTAAAATTATTATCTCAAAAACAATTCTTGATATTGAGTTTTTATCTATTATGGGTTTTAATTACAAATTTGTTCGTTATAATATTTCTAGTCTCTCTAACTGAATTTGTCTTTTTAACGTTAGATTTCTTATTTTTATCAATTTTCAGTCAGCTTAATTTAAAGTTTGGAGTGAAGTTAGAAAAAATAAAAGATTCTACAGTTAAGCGTTATGTCAATATAAACTCTTATATTATTACAGGAGAGCTTTTTGCATTATCCTTCTTTTTCTTTTACACGATTGTATTGATAAATATTGTTTTTTCTATTTACTTCTCACTACTAATTATAACTACTTTAGTTAACCTACTTTCGAGGAATGAAGTTATTTTTTCGGAATCATTGACATTTAAAATTAATATTATAACATTAACATTTAGCGCAGGTTTAACCTTCTATTATACGTTTATATTCACTTTTGGCACTTTTTACGTATTACTAATACCCTTTCTCTGTCTATTTTCAATTTTATTCTTTCCAATCTATTATATGTTAAGAATGAGAATTTATGAGAAGGTTACTCATAGACTCTTTTTAGTAGATTGTATATTAATAGCAATTTTTCTCACACTTATTCCCACTATTATTAATTTAGAGGCTATTCGATTAGGTGTTTTTATTGAAATAATACCAACAATAAATTACACTCTGTACATTGCTTTCAGTATTTTAACCTTTAGTTACTACTTATTAAAGAAGTATAAGATTAATGAAATATATACTTCTGGAGTTCTAAAATCTCAAATTTTTATTGAAATAATTATCGCAGGGACAACTGTTTTTTATTATTTTTATATACTACTGGCTGGAACTGTCTATAGTTTTCTTTTTCCTTTTATCATGGCATCATGTTTCTTATATTTGCCTAGTATATTTTCTTATAGAATACGATATTTTAAAGAAAATATTGTCAAAAAGTTTATACTGGCGAATAGTATTCTTCTTTCTGTGTTGATTACATTAATACCAACGATAAGTGGATTAGAATTATTACGAATAGGTTTACATATTGATATTTTCTTGATTTCAGCAATTTCTTTAATCTTATTGTTTGTAGTTTTAAATTTCTTAGATTTTATTGGTATATGGTACAATGTAAAAGAAAAATGGACTAACCTTTTTAAATTATTTAAAGTGTTTACATGGTTTTCAATATCTATATTTGTATCTTATGTAATCTTTTCTTATGTGCTAATTGATATATCCATTTCCATTATGCTTTTTATATTTTTTATATTAAACATCTATACTTTTAGGTTGTTAATCAATTATTCTAAAGATTTACGGCTTATTAATTACCTTCAAGAATTTTTATTATATGGCCTTATTTTTTCTTTCTCTTTTTTAATTATATCTTTAATTGGATTAAGTACTGTTCTCACTTTTATGCCATCTTTGTTGAATTCCTTTAATGCTGTATGGTATCTCGGGTTGTTTTTATTGATTAGTCTTCCTCTTATTCAATTTTTTAAGTCAAAAGTTAAAATTGAATATATTAAGGTAAACAACGGAATTGAATTCGTATCTTGGTCTATTTTAAAAATTGTTTTATGTATTTTTATTTCAATGATTTTTTCACATTCAAATATAGCTCTGATAATTTCATTTTCTTTAACATTTTCATCTTTGACTCCAATTAGTATTTCTTATTTCAGAAAATTAAAGATTATCTCAGAAAAAAATCAACTTATTATAAAAAGATTCATGTTGGGAGTATTTGTCATTTCATTATTAATCTTATATATCGATCTTTTTTATCAGCTTACAGCTAATGAATCATTTTTCAATGATTATCTATTTCTACATATCAGCTTTATTCTTGCTAATATATTACTATATCTATATTATTTTCTTTTGAGATATAATACGATTCTACAAATAGATTCTACTGTTCAAATATTTGGTTTTTATCTCTCTTCATTTATACTATTTTTAAGTCTTCTTTACATTTATTGGATACTTTTAATTATTCCGGTACTTTTTACTATTATACTCCTACTTTATCGAAGAAGTCTAAATCTTATCTTCAGATTTATATCATATTATCTCCTGAGCTATGTTATATTTATAGATCTTCTGAGTATTTTTAACAGTTTTGAGATTTTGGGTGGATTTAATTTAATCTTATTTGGTTTATTGACTAGTACATATCTACTAACTTTAATTTCCGTTTTGCTTTTTTCAATATTATTAAATTATAAGCGAAATAATAATCTTGAAAAATTTGCATTATATGGCTTCCTTTCCCTGTTGTCTTTTACTTTTCTAAATTCTTATACCAATATTCTCATTCTCTACAATATAACAATATCATTATTCATATTTTCGTTATTTATGGGGATTTATTTCTATCGCCAGAATAATGAATTATATAAGTGGTTTATCAAGCCTTGTGTTCTTTTGCTCGTATTTGACTTTATCAGTTTCATTTCTTATACTACACTTTTCAATAATCCACTCTACATTAATTTCAGTCCAATTCTCACCTTTACTTTGACTATGAGTATTACTGGATTTGCTTTTGTATTATTATATAACAAGGCTCCTGCAAATTTTAGAAAAACATCGTTTTATTTCACTTTATTTGCGATTATCTTATGTTTTCCTACTTTCTTGTATTTTAGCATTATTTCTCCTTTCCCTTCCCTTTTAGGAGATCCCATTCCAATAATAATTGTAATTAACGTTGCGGTTTTTCTTTTTTATCTTTGTATTGGAATTTATCAGTGGAGGATTTCATGGGCAATTTGGAAGTCAGGATGGCTTGCTTGGAATATTTTGCCTTTTGCTAATTTTTTGATAATATATCAAAGTTTAAGAGGAATCGATGTTCTTGGAAATTCAATAAAGCTATTTGGAGTTTATGATTTCAGTGGCTCATCAATAATATCTATAATAATTTGTTCTTTATTCTTCTTACCTGTAATATACTCTAAAATTAAGAAATACTTTTTAAAAATAATCTTTATAGTTTGGGCTGAAAGTTTATTTTTATTGTATTGGGTTAGCCAAAATCTATTTGTGGGTGATAAACTTCTAACAAACCTTTCATTTGTCTTGTTTTCAGTCATTTTATTAATGCCGTTATTAATAGGACTTAAATTTTGGAAAATAGTATCAATTTTTTGGTTGATCCCATTAACAGTGATTAATGCTACATTTTTGTTTTTTTATTTAATTTCAATAGGAGTTTCATTAGAAATTACAATTTCTATTGATCTTTTAGCCATTGGGTTATTTTTAATTGTTTATTCCTTCTTTCCTAATATTAGATCAATAGGTATGATATTAATATTCAGTTACTTTGTAGTTCTTATCGGGATTTTTCTCACGATTTATTTCATATTATATTCAGTTATTTTAGATGTATTCTTTTCTATCAATGTTAGTTTTATTGCAATGGGATTTAGCCTCTTTTCGTCTAAACCACTTAAATTTGTAAATAAAACAGTTGATCATCTTCTTTCATGGATTCTAATAGTAAACTTCTCTTGGTTAACCTTTAACACCTTTAGCTTATTGCCAAGAATGGAGATTTTTTCTTTCTTTTTAGCATTAACAGTTTTTGGATGCTCATTTTTTATTTTTAATCGTTATAAGATGAAATTTCGTATCAATAGAGTATTTCCACTTTTAATTGTGGCAATTGGAACTTCTTCTTCCATTACGTCCTTATTTTCGATTTTATTCAATTTAACGCCATATATTTTAATTACTATATTTTCGGGAATTTTCTTAATATTTTTATATTTCCTGATTATTGAATATAGATATTTTCTCTGGGCCTTAATTCCGATTCCTTTAACATTACCTATATTAGAACTATTACTAACATTCGAAGTAATTAGGAACATTTGGCTTTTAGCATTTTCAGCCTTTTCAACGATATATATCATCTTCTTCCAGATTTTAATTAATATGTTCAAAACCACTATAAAAGATGAAACTGAAGAAATAAAAAATAGTCTAATGAAGATTTATCAAGAAAAAAATCAAATGAAAATGCTAAATTTCACTTGTTTTCTTCTTAATTCTATTTTTTTCTCATTGTTTATTTCAGTTATATATCCTCTTTTAACAACTCAGCTTATATTTAACGAAATTATTTATGTTTATCAGATTCTTGATTTTCTGATAATTTGGCCAATTTTTATATTATTTAGTTTAAAATACATCGAAAAATCAGAGATCGATTTAAAAATGCGAGATCCACTTCTTTATTTCAATAAAATAAGTTTTGTAACATATCTCGTTATTCCTATAGCATTAGCTCTTAATGTTTTACTTTTTATGCTCTATGTAGACATGAATTCTGTAATTGTTGTTTATGTCTTCCTTTTAATAGTTAGTGGAGTTCTATTTTTAGAATCCTATGTAATAGATAGAGGAATTTTTTATTTTTTATTTAATTCAACTAGAAACAAATTTATATTTTGGTCCTGGTGTGCTTTCAGCAACATCCTCTCGTTCTTCATTTTTATATTTTACTCAAATGGATTCTTATTATTAGTATTAATATCTCTTTTAAATCAAATTTCCCTCTCTTTCCTCTCTTACTTAGATATTTCAAAACAAAAAATTTCTAATGGACGTATAATACTTTATTATACTTTATTTGTTAGTGGATCGTTTTATTTAGGTTTTCTAATTACTGAGGGAATAGTGAACCTTTTTGAAGAATTGAGAGGTTATACCTATTATTTATTGTTATTCCAAAATTCTATTCTACTCTTATATATTTTAAGTAATTTTATTAAAATTGACACAAAATTGAAATCTTCAATTGAAGTCATCCTTTTTACAATATTTCAAGGCCTACTTGCCCTCAATTGGCTCATTGTCTTTAATTTACTCAATATATTAAATATTTTCTCAATCATCTTAATTATTGTAATTGAAACATGTTTGTCCTTTAAAACTGTTAAATACTTTAATTTACTATTTTTTGAGGAAAAACGACCACAATTTTTGTTTAAAACTTTTTCCTTACTCATAATATTATTATATTTTGAGACAAGTCTACTAATATACGGATTAATGATTGAATTCGTGGGTGTTTTTGAGAGTATTCTTACATCACAATTGTTGTTTTTCGCACTAACATTACTAGATATTTATTCTTTAAAGAAAATAAGGAAAAATTATGCACATTTGATCCATACTATTAGTTTTTTCATAATTTCATTAATGATTATTTTCATTCTAAATAATAATGTAGCGCAATATCAAATCTTGCTAAGTTTAGAAGTATTAATATTCATATTGATGCAATTTTATACAAATTATTCTTTTTCTGCTTCTTTGAACCAATTTTATCCAAATAAGATAGAATCTATTAACAAATGGAGATCCAACATAAATCACGTTTTAGGAACATTTTTCTATATAGATTTATGTCTCCTTTTGATTCACGTTCTAATTTTATCCAATGTTGAACCTCAATTAATATTACTAAGTCTGAGCTTAATGGTTCATGTTCTAATGATAATTGATATGTCCTTAATGAAATTTCTGGGAAAAATTGCTAATTACTTCAAGGTTATTTCTTGGATTTTCATTATGACTTTTACAACGACATATTTAGTTTGGCTGTATGTTGAGTACTTCATAGAATTCTTATTTACGTCTATCCCACTCATTATTTTTATCTTAATAATTGAGACCGCATACCTTTTCAAGCTATTAGATTTTTGGAAATTTATTGTATCAAATAAAAAGCGAATTAAATTCTATCTTATATCTATATCTTATCTAGATTTTATCTTTTGGCCGATTTGTTATGCAACGTTAAATCCATTATATCTACTGAATTTAATGATTCTTTCACTTGTAATCTTATTTTTCTTTACTTATTTTGACAAATATATAGGAATTTTGAAAGAAAAATTATTGATAACTCTTAGAAAGGCTTCATTTTTAACTGTTGGAGTATTACTATCGATAGATGTTTTCTTACTCTTAGGAATTAATCCGAATACTAATATATTTTTAGATTTGAGTGTTGCTTTATTTGTCTTCGTAGTATTCTTAGGAATAATAATTAAACCTTTTAAAGGGCATTCTGTCACTGCACTAGCTTTTTGGACAGTTATATTTTTATTATTAAGTTCGATAATATACCATTTCTCTTTATCTTACGTAATTAGCGGGACTATTCTATTTATTACAATTCTCATTTATCCTTTTGTATTTCTATTAGAAGAATTACGTGAACTTTTCAATAAATTTGTTGATATTCTTGTTAGATTCTTTAAAAAAACCAAGTTGCTAATATTAAATGCCTTTAAAGCAGTATTTAACTTTTTAAAGACCTATTTCAAAATAATATGGATTCTATTTAGCGCCTTTATGGCGATATTTTTCGGAATTCTTTCATTAAAAATTCTACTCTGGATCCACTCATTTTTATTAATGATAGTGATTTTCGGATTACTATATTTAATAATTCCTTCTGCAAAATCGAGTGATCCTGATATTATTTTTAAAAGAAGGATATTACGATTATCTATTGGTTGGGGAAGTGTAATATCTCTTTTATTTATGTTTATAACACCGGTTTGGTATATAGCCACAATTCTTATATCAATCTCTGTAGTCGGATCCATAATATTAGTATATCTTCGCAGAAAGGAGGAAAGAGAAAAAATACCAGTAAAGTGGAGGTTTTATACTCTTCTTACTCTTTTTGTTTTATTTATAATTTTTATTATCCTCCTAGTATTACAGCAAATAATGATACGTGGCTAAAAAAACAGCATTAATAGAGGAAAATTAAGTGGAGAAATATTATTTATTTCTATGAAAATTTTTTAATAACTTGTAATATTTGAATTTTATTAGCAAAAAGTTATAAAATTTATATATATGTTAAAATGAACTATTAATAGACTATCTAAATTTTATAAAAAATTAAAAAAAATATAAAAAGTGATCTAATAAATGGAATCGTTAACAAAAAGAATTTTAGCCATCGTCCTTATCGCAGTAATTGGTGTAGGCATCGGAGTAGGTGCATGGATTTTCCTTGCTGCACCAGAAGCAGCAATTAAATATCCTGGAGCACCTAGTGGTTTCGATAAAGATAACACTATCGTAATTGGGTGTGCAGGTGATACAGGAGAAATCCAAGGTGATGCTAATTATGAAGGGGCTTACTTTGCATGCAAACACATAAATGAAGCGGGAGGCGTTGTTATTAATGCCATAACGTATTATTTTGGTGTTACTAAAGAAGACACAGATGAATCTAATCCTAACCTAGTACCTTCAAGAGGTGTTGATGCTGCTAGGAGACTTATATACGATAAAGAAGTTGATTTTGCTGTGGGTGGATTTAGATCAGAGGCATTACTGGCGTATATAGAAGAATTTATGGATGCAGAGATGATATTTATTGGCACGGGTGCTGCAACAGACATTTTCTGTGAAAAAGTTAATGAGACTTATGCAGATTACAAATGGTTCTTTAGATTTATGCCAATCAATTCAACCGCACTAGGTGGGCAGATATTATACACCTTAGCTGATTTTATTTTAAATATAAATGCAGATTATCCTAACCATGATGTGAAAGAGATCGGTATCTTAGCTGAAGATTTAACTTGGGTAACTAGTTTAGTTGGTGCTATAAAAGATGTCTTACCTTTACTTACTGGTGGATGGGCAACTATGTTGCCAGAAATTTTATATGATATTAGTCTTAGTGCAACAGACATGAATTCACACTTAGCAGACCTTCAAGCAGATGGAGCAGATATAGTAATTCCTGTCATTTCCGCTCAAGGGGGTATTTTGATGATGCAGCAATATGCTCTTAACGAATATGATTACCTTATCTTTGGTATTGACGTTCAGTCACAACTTGATACATATTGGGATGATACTGGTGGTGATTGTGTATACGAGACTATGATGCAAACTTTGTACAGATGCAACAAAACATCTAAATCTGTTGCATTTTGGGATGCATTTATTGCACAATTCGGACATGAACCACTCTATATAGCATGTGGTGCATATGATGCCGTATCGGCAATTAGAGATGCGGTAGAAGATGCTCAATCTCTAGATCCAGACCTTATCATTCCTGTTATGGAGTCGTGGGACAGAAGTAATCCTCACCTTGGCGTTGCTGGAAACGCTGCGTGGTGGCCAAATACCCATGATCTAGTAGCAGGTTATCCATTTGGGTATACTCTATGGGCTCAATGGCAGCCAGGCGGAACAAAGGCAGTAGTCCCCGCATTAATTTATCCAGATGTAGGAGCTTATGGTAATATAACAACTGGCGACTATGTTGTCGCTCCATGGGTTCATACTGAATGGTCTTAAAAACGTAAGGAATAAACATAATAATTAATAAATACAATTTTTTTTTTCTCTTTTTTTACATAATTTTGAGTTATTATCATGAATGAAAAGATCAGCTTTTTAAGAAATGAGATAAAATATATTATAAATTAGAATATTCTATAATGAGAAGTTGATCATGGAAGCAGAAATAATAAATTTCTTATTTAATGGAACTGTAAATGGAGCTATATTTTCATTAATAGCACTTGGATATTCCTTAGTTTATGGAGTAGGTCATATTATGAATCTTGCTCACGGCGCTTTTTTCATGTTAACCGGATATATGCTTTTATGGTTTCCGTCTTTCTTACCTGAAATCCCTTGGTTAATTGCTACCATTGTCGTTATTTTTGTTACTATAATAGGAGGCTTAGCTTATATAATACTTATTAAACCTTTGCAAGATACTAGTGTTGGTGTTGTATTAATTACTTTTGGTTTAGCTTTCTTCATTCAGGAGTATGTTTTTGTCCTTTCGGGCACAACACCCTATTCAGTTAAAGAGTTTAAGATAATAGACGGAGTTACAAAAATTCCTAGTTTCTCGTTTATAAATCAATTTATTTTCCTTATTTTTGCATCTTTAATAATTGTATCTGTATTTGCATTATTTATTAGCAAATCAAAATTGGGTAAATCAATTAGAGCAGTATCTCAGGATAGAGAAGCTGCTAGTCTTATGGGTATTAATACTAATAGAGTTCTTCTTTATACATTAATGATTTCAGCATTTTTAGCAAGTATCGCAGCCGTATTATATTTGCCGGCTGCTGCTCTTAATGGACCTTCGATGGGTTGGGGATATTTGACGAATTCTTTTGCAGTCGTTATCTTAGGGGGCATGGGAAGTCTTGTAGGTAGTGTAGTTGGAGCATATATCGTGGGTTATGTGACTAGTTTCACAAGTATTTTCATCCCTAATGGGCCTTCTTGGGCTCATTTAGTCCCGATTATAATAATTGTTATAATGCTTTTAATTAGACCACAAGGAATATTTGGAAAGAAAGAACTCAGATAAATAAGGAAATTCAGGAGGAAATTTAAGAATGGTAAAGGAAAAGATGAAGGAAAAAATTAATAACTTCCCAGGTTATTTGAAATCTTGGGGAACGACTTTTATTGGAGGATTAACAATATTATGTTTAATTATCCTCACCGTAATACCCTTTTTATCCAATGATTTGAAGTATGTATACGTGTTCCTCCCACAATTTACATTAGCAATGATCTTTGCTATTTTCGCAGCTAGCTGGGATTTGCTTACAGGAATTTCAGGGCAAATCAGTTTTGGACATGCAATTTTTTTTGGGGTAGCTGGATATATCTGTGCTTACTTCATTGATTATCAAGGTTTTCCCACCTGGGTGGCTATTGTTTTAGGTTCTTTAGGTGCTGTATTTTTTGGGTTATTGATTGGAATTCCATGTTTAAGACTAAAAGGACCATATTTAGCACTTGGAACATTAGCATTTAGCTTAATTTTATTAAAATTATTTTTACAGGGATCTCTTGCTCATATATTTTTTGGTTCTGAAGGAATTTCGGGTCTACCATCATTATCAGACGATCCTATTATAGAATACTTTATTATATTTATTTTCACGATAATTTCTTTTATAGTAATAATTCAAATCAGTAAATCTAAATTAGGAACAATTTTTAAATCTATACGCGATGATGAAACTGGTGCAGATGCTTCAGGTATAAATACCACAAAGTATAAAGTAATTGCTTTCATGATTAGTGCTTTTTTTGCGGGATTAGCAGGTACTTTCTATGCTTTATATAATACAGCTGTAAATCCTACGGGTAATTTTGGCACTCTCAATTCATTTTTTGCAATTCTTATGGCATCCCTGGGAGGATTAACAACGATTACTGGAGCGGCTTTAGGTGCTTTTTTCTTCATTTTTCTTGAATATATTCTTATAGAGATTGGTGTTATAGAAATTGGTAACTTGATAATTGATGTGAGTCTCTGGAAATTCGCGATATTTGCCCTTATATTAATAATTGTTGTTAGATTTGCTGAACGCGGTATCTTAAGACCTATTTTGGAACATCTTAAAGATTTATGGGATGTATTAATGGGAAGGTAAAAAATTAAGTAAATAATTTAACAAATCACAGTGAAAAATAATGGGAATAATCTTAGAAGTTAAAAATTTGACAAAAAAATTTGGTGGATTAACTGCTGTAAATGATTTTAGTTTTGAAATCCAGCGAGGAGAATATGTTGGATTAATTGGACCAAATGGAGCAGGAAAAACAACTGTGTTTAATTTAATAAGTGGGTTTGAGAAACCAAGCTCAGGCAAAATACGATTTGACGGAATCGATATTACCGGATTAAAACCTTATAAAATTGTTAATTTAGGGATTGCACGAACATTTCAATTAGTTCGTTCATTCAAATTCTTAAGTTTACTTGATAATATAGTAATTCCCTGTCTCTCAAAAAGAGGGAAAAAAGTTTCAAAAAAGGTAGGAGCGGAGGCTTATGCGAGTTCAATTCTGGCTTCAGTTGGGCTTGTAGACAGAGCTAGAATCCCTCCTGTTATCTTACCTCATGGTGATTTGAGAAAATTACAAATTGGCAAAGCTCTTGGAACTAATCCTCAGTTTCTTCTCCTTGACGAACCATTTAGCGGTCTCTCTCATGAGGAACAAGAGGTTTTAACAGAATTAATAAATAAATTACATGATGATGGGGTAACTATTTTTATAACTGGTCATGTTCTACGTGAACTTATGACGTTAGTACCAAGAGTAATTGCAATGCATCAAGGTAAATTTATTGCTGATGGTCCTCCACAAGAGGTTGCTAACAATAAAATTGTACTTGAAGCTTATTTAGGTAGAGGTGAAGGATTTGCTTGATATAAAAAAATTATATTTTTATTATGGGAAAGCTAAAGCTCTTGAAGAGATTAATTTGAATTTAAAAGAAGGAGCTCTTGAGGCAGTTATAGGACCTAACGGTGCGGGAAAATCTACTCTGCTTAGAGTGATATCTGGTTTAGAAGAACCTGATCGAGGAAAAATAGAATTCCTTGGTGAAAGGATAGATGATTTAAAACCTCATCGAATCGCCAGAAAAGGTATTGCTCACTGTCCAGAGCGTCGAAGATTGTTTTTTGACATGACTGTATCGGAAAATTTAGACTTGGGTGCTTATACACTGAAAGATCGTTCTAAATTTCGAGAGTTAAGGAAATTTGTTTATGAAATATTTCCACGCCTTAAAGAAAGAAGAAAACAACGTGCTGGGACTTTAAGTGGTGGTGAGCAACAGATGCTTGCAATTGCTCGTTCACTCATGTCTAATCCTAAGCTCCTATTAATGGATGAACCATCATTAGGTTTGGCTCCAAAAATAAAGGAAACGATATTTGAAGCTATTGATACAATAAAAAAAGGTGGTACAACCACTCTATTAGTAGAACAAGATGCAGTTTTAGCAATGGCTGTATCTGAATATGTTCATGTCCTTGAAGAAGGCAAAATCGAAATGAGAGGAACAAAAGAAGAGTTAGAAAAAGAACCTCGCATTAAGCAGGTATATTTAGGAATTTGAGGTGATCAAAATGTCAGCGCCATTAGAAAAATTATTAAGAGACGCAAGGATTGACCTTGTCTTATCAAGGATTGAAAAAGACGGGTCTGTTTTAAATGAAGTAATTAATCATTTAGACAGTGATATTAGATCAATTAGATTTAATTCGATCCAGGTATTAGGAAAAGTAGGAGAAAAATCAGCAGATGCGGTCTCAAAGATTATAAGCTGTCTAGAAGATGATGATTGGAGTATATGTAGGGAAGCAGCTCGTTCATTAGGTAAAATTGGAAATTTAGCTAAAGAGGCTGTACCAAGATTATCAAAATCTTTAAAAGACAAAGAAGAATCTATTAGAAAAGAAGCAGCAACCGCTCTTGGCAAAATTAGAAATCCGACTATTGAATCCATTTCTAGTTTAATGGATGCATTGGATGATGAAAGCGAGTTTGTTAGAACTGAAGTAGCAAAAGCACTTGGAGAAATTGGATCAGATGCTTATGAAGCAATTCCAAAGTTGATGAAGCGCCTAAAGGATGTAAGTTGGACAGTTAGAACTGCATCAGCTAAATCTATTAGTCAAGTTGGAAGAGGATCAACAAGAGCAATTCCTAGTTTATTAAGCGCTCTTGAAGACCCAGATTGGAGAGTACGGTACCGGGTCGTAAATACTCTTGTTGAAATAGGTGAAGAAGCAGTTCCAAGTATCCTAGAGGTCTTAACTCATAAAAATGCAGTTGTAAGGAAAGAGGCTATTGACATTTTAGGAGAAATAAAGATTTTTGATCCTAAGATAATTGACAGTGTCGCAAATCTATTAACTGACAAAGTTGAAAATGTCAGGGGAAAAGCAGCTGATGGGCTTAGAAGTATTGGTGAAGCCGCGGTTCCCACTTTAACAAAAGAACTTGAAAGTGATAAAATAAAATTTAAAAATTTATATAGGGTTGCAAATTTAGGTTATTATATATTAATTTTTTCCCTTATACCATATGT
>JAHQWI010000150.1 GCA_029856085.1 Promethearchaeia archaeon
CTAAAATCAATAGATATTGGTCAAATAAAAGCTATAAAAAGGCAAGAAAAAGTTTAGGAAAAACATAATAAGTAAATCCTTAAAATATTCTAAAATTATGAAAAGAATAGGATTGATTATTAATCCCATAGCTGGGATGGGAGGTAGTGTTGGTCTTAAAGGGACAGATGGAAATATATATCAGAAAGCATTAAAAATGGGGGCTATACCAATAACACCACTTAGAATAAATGAAGTGCTGTCCCATATTAAACACAAGGAGATGATACTTATGTTAGTAGCACCTGGTAAAATGGGGGAAGACGTTATTAAAGGAATGGGTATCGAATTTGAAATAATTGGTAAAATTGGTGAAATCACAACAGCAGAGGATACGAAAAGACTAGCAAAACAGATGGTTCAAAAAGATATTGATCTACTGATTTTTTGTGGTGGGGATGGAACCGCAAGAGATATTTATGACGCAATTGGATTAGAAAAACCAGTAGTTGCTGTACCTGGAGGAGTTAAGATGTTCAGTTCTGTATTTTCCTTTAATCCTAGGGCAGCAGCTCAAATAATTGACGGATTTTTAGAGGATGTTATTGAAAATGAAGATAGAGAAGTCTTAGATATTGACGAGAAGCTTGTAAGAAAAGATATGTTAAAATCGACTCTGTATGGCTACTTAAAAGTTCTTAAAATCAGAAATTTATTACAAGCAGGGAAAATTGGTTCAAAATTCGGAAGGACTATTGAAGAAAATAAACATGAAATTGCTCAATTTGTAATTGAAGATATGAAAAAAGATACACTCTATTTATTAGGACCGGGTACTACTGTAAAAACAATAACAGACAATTTAGGGTTGCCTAAAACTCTTCTTGGTATAGATGCAATTAACAATAGAAAGATTGTAGGGAAAGATTTGAATGAAAAAAGTATCTTTGAATTGTTAGGAGAGTTCGATGAGGCTGAGCTTATAATTTCTCCGATAGGAGGACAAGGATTTATTTTTGGACGAGGTAATAAACAATTTACTCCAAAAGTTATTAAAAAAATAGGGAAAAAGAACATTAAAATTATTGCAACTGAAGATAAAATAAGAAATCTTCATTGTTTAAGAGTAGATACTGGAGATAGTGAATTTGATAATGAGCTTAAAGGGTTTGCGAAAGTAATAATAGGATATAAAGAAGAATTAGTTATTCAAATTGAATGCTAAGATCTACTTATAGATTATATTTAGAAGGGCTTAACTTATAAAATGATTTTAGATTTTAAGATATCATATTAATTAGACTTTAAATGGTAAATTATGGAGAAAAGTGAAGTAGTCAAAAAAGCGTTAGAATTAGGTTTTGAAGATATTGGGTTTACAACTATGGAACCTTTTAAATCTCAAAAAGAGATTTTGGATTCTAGAAAAGAAGAATATGCGTGGACTTTAAAAGAAGGTATTAAACTCATCAAAGGTCTAGATCCTAAAAACATATTGCATGATGGTAAATCTATTATAGTTTTAATTGATGTCTATTTCAAAGAAGGCTTTCCTTCTGGTTTAGAAGGTTATTTTGGTCGTGCATATTTGGATGATGATCGTATGACAAAGGGTCAATTATATCAACGGCTTAAAGCATTTAGAAGCTATTTACGAGATAATGGAATTGATTCTAGAGCGCCATTTAATATTCCACATCGATTAACAGCAGCTAGAGCAGGAGTGGGGACTTTTGGAAAGAATAATTTTCTCTATTCAAATAGAATTGCAAGAAAAAGTTCTTGGATAACTCCTATACCTTTAATAGTTGATTATGAATTCGAGCCTGATGAACCTACAATAGAAATCGGGTGTCCTAAATGGTGTAAAAATACTTGTATTGCCTCTTGCCCTACTGGTGCTCTTAGTGCACCAAATAAAATCGATCCTCGAAAATGTATTTCTTATCTTAGTTATTATCAAGAAGGAATAACACCATTAGAGATCCGCGAGCAGATGGGTACTTGGGTTTATGGTTGTGATCGATGCCAAGAAGTTTGTCCTCGTAATAGACCATGGTTATCTCAAGACTTACCTGTTAACAAAAGAGTAGTTGCGAAAGAAAAAGATTTTGACTTGATCAAACTGCTTCATATGGATAAAAAATTCTATCAAACAAGGATTTGGTCTCATATGTTCTATATGTCATATAATGAGACATGGAGGTGGAAAATGAACGCAGCAAGAGCAATGGGAAATACACTTGATCCAAAATATATTCCGGAACTAATTCGAGGTTTTGAAGAGAATCATGATGAATGTGTAAAAGGAATGATCGTTTGGGCTTTGGGACGAATAGGTGGAGAAGTTGCCAAAGGGGCCTTAGAAGGATTTAAAACCAAGAGCAATGATCTTGTTAAAGAAGAAATTGAAATGGCTTTAAAGAAGTTTTAATAATAAAAAAAAATAAAAAAAAAGTTAGTTAATTATATTTAATTCCCTTAATTTCTCATCTGTGGGGCGACCAGTTTCCCAATCCCAACCTCTAAGCTTGTAATATTCTTTTAAGTTTTGATCTATATCGATTTTCACATCACTAGTTTTTCCTGATTTTAGAACCTTAAGAACATGATTAGGTAATCTATCGTCAGCTCTAGTTATTCCTAAATTACAGTTTATAATCCTTTTTAGAGTATTGATTCTTTCACCAACGGATACGAGCGATTTCCTATCATAGTTAAAACCTGTTGCTGCATTAATATGTCCTATAAAATGCTCGAGACTAGGATTTTTAAAATTACAATTTACAGCAGAATCATCAATAGCCCTTATATCCTGCAATGCCATAACTCCTTTCTCTCTTCTTTTAATGGAAGCCCGTTCTCCTGACTTAATTCTTAATCTAGAATAATTGATGGATCCCATTTCTACGGTAAACCAGTCACATTTTTCATGATTGGCACCTACGCAACATGTTACATAACTTAAAGCTTGTCCGGCAAAGGCTCGAGGATCATGCATAGGAATTTCTAATCCTTTAACATGAGCAGCTAATTCTGGGTCTACTCCAAATTCTTTCGCCATCGATTGCACACCTTCAGCCAAAATATTGCCGATACTTTCTCTTTTTGAAATCAGTTCGATTAAATCTAAAAGTAGTTCTCCATTTCCCCAATGAATTTCCTCAAAGTTAATCTTATTTAGTGACTGCTTTATTTTTTCAGTGCCAAGTTTGTTCTCAACCAAATATATTAAGAAAGCAATGCTTACGCCGCATGAAATTGTATCCATTCCATAAACATTGCATAAATGATGAGCTAAAATTACACTTTTAGATTCAAATACACCGCATAAAGGACCGAATGCAGCAACGGATTCATATTCTGGTCCATCTACCCTAATTTCTGTACCATTATCTTCTATAATAGTTTGTTTCCCACATTTTATTGTACAACCAGCACATCCATAATCTAATACGGGATATTCCTCTCTTAATGTTTTTCCTGTTAACTTTTCAGCTAAAAATTCGGTTTCTGTAAAATAATATGCAGGAGTATCACCAAGAGCCATTCCTATATCAAGATAACCATTTGTCCCATATAAAGTAAACAAAAAGGATCCTAAACTCCCAATTGCATCTCCTTTTGCTGCTTCTTCAGCCTCTTTAATCATTTCTTTACCGATTTTATTATCAGCTATTTGGACTCTACCGCTTCCGATAACCGCTAAAGCTTTTACATTTTTTGATGCCATAACTGAACCTAATCCACATCTTCCAATCGCTCTACCTTCATCATTTATCATTCCAGCGTATTTTACCAAATTCTCAGCCGCTAATCCAATTGTTACTACTCTTACTCTTTCTTTATTTAACTCTTCCTTTATGAGTGTTTGTGTTTCATAAGTATCTTTCCCCCAATATTTACTTGCATCTTTAAACTCAATAGTTTTATCATGAATATATAAATATATTGGCGTATTAGATTTGCCAGTAATAACTATTGCATCAAAACCACTATTTCGTAGAGATATACAGAAATAACCCCCAGAAGAACTTTCCCCCCATATTTTTGTAAGTGGGGATATCGCTGTCACTGTATATCTACCAGAGGATGGTCTTATTGTACCTGTTACCGGTCCAGTAGCAAAAATTAAAGGATTAATCTCATTTAATGGATCTTCTTTTAAAGTTTTATAATCTGCTTCTGATAGTAAATCATATGTCAATTTTGCGCTTAATCCAGTTCCTCCTAAGTATTCTCTTGCAATTTGGGGATTTAAATCTTTAGTTTCCCAGCTTTTATTATTTAAATCGATAAAAGCAATTTTTCCATTATAACCAATTAACTTTTCGCTCATTTACTTCCCTCTTTTTAAATAATTAAAAATCTATATTTTTTCCATCCCAAGCATACTCAAAAATCTTTTTATAAAGACTTACGGTCATAGGTCGGTAAGAGAGAAGACTTACTGCATCATCTTCAGCGTATTCTGCTAAAAGCACAATTTTATCCATATATTCATCTTTATTAATTGTAGGTTCATTCAGATCTTTTACACACGTGGGACCATCTATAGAATGGATGAAATCTTTAAGTGCCCCTAAAAAATCTTTAAACAATGTATCCCTATCCTTATTTCCAGGTTCTACACCAAAAATTGGACATAAGTCTTTCCATCTATCAGTAACTTTTGCTTGAAATCCTAATGAATATGGTAGAAACAGACCTACAGCAAGGCCATGATGGACATTGAATATTTTTCCAAAACTATGACCCAAAGAATGGTCTATTCCGGGTAAACTATTTCCAAAGCCAAGTCCTGCTAATGTTGCAGCCATCTGCATATGACTTCTAGCTTCTATATCGCCTTTTCCATATTTATAGGCTCGCGGAAGGTATTTTACAGTTTCTCTTATAGCGGTTAAATTAAGAGCATCAATAAGTGGAGTTCCCCAATTTGAAACATAACTTCCAACAGCATGAGCAAGAGCATCTAATCCAGTTCCTTTTGTTAAGAAGGGAGGCATATCTTCTACAAAGTCAGTATCTAAAATAGCTATATCTGGAACTAATTCAGGCCATGTAATTTCAAATTTTTTATAAGGTGTTCTATTTGTATCTGTTAAAACAGCGGCATTAGTAACTTCCGATCCTGTTCCTGAAGTAGTAGGAATTGCTATTAGATATCTAATTTTCTTGCGTAATCCTAAAGGACTACCGAGAGGCAAAAGCATATAAAGATTAGTTTCAGGTTTTTCATATTTAAGCATAATTACTTTAGCAGCATCCATAACACTCCCTCCACCGATTGCTATTATGGCTGTAGGTTTAAATTCTTCGCAAATTTTGACTCCATCTTCAATGTTTATTAAAGGGACTTCTGGTTCTATATTAGAATAAATTCTATAATCTACTTCACAATATTCAAGGCTTTCAGTGACTTTAGATGCAAATTTTTTGGTAAAAGAGTCTGTTATGATTAGAGCTCTTCTATTTTCCTTATCAATAAAAGCTTCTAGATCTCCTGCCATTGAAAGAATACCAGTTTTACCGATATACAATTTCGGTGATCTGAATGAACTTGTTATACCTCTAATAGCTTTACCACCAAATAAACCCATCATATCCTTAATCATTTGTTGTTCATACCAAGTAGGTTGTTTTTGACTCATAGATAATCTACTCTCTTTAATTTTTTTAATTTTTTTTAGATCTCTAATAAAGTTGTTAATATAGATATTAGTTAAGGTCATTAATAAATACCAAATAAAAAAATTTCAGAAATGCTAATTTTTTATTAAAATCAAGTTCCACACAAATATCAATTTTTTTCTTTAAAATACGATAAAAGGGGAAAGAATTCTAAAACTTGAGAATTTAGGACCTGTTCCTAATTTACAATTATATTTTCTTGTGTGCTTTTAATAACTTAATCAAAACTTTATCTCTAAATTTTCTTAAAGATTTATTATCATTCCCAAATTCCGGGGGACGATTTGCCATCTCTTTATTTACTTCTTCTTGGATAAAATCAGCATACTGTTCCAATTCTTTAATCGCTTGCTCATTAGCATCTTCTAAGTTTGCTTTCCCGATATGTAGTGTGATTCCTTTAATCCCACCATCTCCTCCGCCTAATTGACCAACTAAATATGGGCCTACAATCGCCCATCGCAATCCTGGACCAAAACTTACTGCCTTGTCAATATCTTCTGCTGTGCATACCCCATTTAAAAGCAATTCGCCACATTTAGTACTTACCGCACTCTGAATTTGGTTTGCTATAAAACCTGAAACATCTTTTTTTAGAATAACTGGCACCTTATTTATCAACTCAAAAAAATCAGCAGCAATTTTGGCTGTTTTTTTTGATCCCCTTTCTCCTTCTGGTATAGTTATTTCAACTAAGGGGATAAGGTGTGGTGGATTATACGGATGAGCTCCAATACACCTTTTTGAAAATTGCGAAAATTTTGCGATATCACTAATTAACTTATATGATGTACTACTAGCATATATAGCTACTGTATCCGCATATTTATCAATTTCTGCCAGACATTTCTGTTTTATAGTTAAATCTTCAATTATTGCTTCTATAATTAATTGAACATCTTTAACGGCAATTTCAAGTGAAGTCGTAAAATTTATCAATTTCATCATCTTTGGAATTTCTTCTTTTCCCAAAATCCCGTTTATTACTAAACCTTCAAGATGCCCTTTGATTACTTGTTTTGCAGTTGTTTCTTCATCAGCGGAATAGAGCCATAAATTCACTGAATATCCCTTCCATATGAAATTCGCAACCCAACTATTTCCAATAACACCTGCTCCAAGTACCGCAATTTTTTTAATGTTTTTTGCTTCCATTTTCAAAATACCTAGTTAAAGAATCGATCTTCGTATATAGGATTATATTAATTTACTATTATTCATAAAAATAATTATTCTATTCAATAATGCAAAATGATTAGATATGGGTAGGAAACTAAATACAATTTCTATAATAGGAACGGGTTATTTGGGTAAACAAATCATTGAGAAATCTCTTTTATATAATTATGACATCAAAGCTTTTGATACTAATCAGGAAGATTTAAGTTCATTTACAGAAAATATGAGAGAAAAAATAAAAGAAGAAAATTTGAATGCGACAATCACTCAATATTATACTATTGCTGAAGCTGTTAAAGATGTAGATCTTGTGATTGAAGCTGTAACAGAAAAACTTGAGTTAAAGCGAGAGGTTTTTTCAAAGATTGATAAGGCGGCTTCTCCTTACACTATAATCGCTACAAATAGTTCATCAATACCGATCTCGAAGATAGAAGACGTTGTTAAAAGAAAAGATAAAGTGATGAATATTCACTTCTACGATCTTTTTAGGATACCAGTAGCAGATATTATGCGAGGAAATCAAACAAGTGAGGAAACATTCGAGAAAGGGAAGAGTTGGTTGGAAAGCATTGGTATCACCCCTCTTGAAGTTAAGAAAGAGTGTTATGGCTTTGTTATGAATAGGATATGGAGAGCGATTAAAAAAGATTGTCTGAAGATATGGGCAGGGGATCATGCAGATATTAAAACTGTTGATAAAGCATGGAAACTTTTTTGCCAATTCTTTTCTAAAAGCGATTATGGACCTTTTCAGTTCATGGATCGAATAGGATTAGATGTAGTTTATGATATTGAAATGTCCTATTTTAAAAATAGCGGTTACCCTGATGATAAGCCACCAGATGTTCTAAAAGAAATGGTTGAAAGGGGAGAATTAGGTGTAAAATCTGGAAAAGGTTTTTATAATTATAAGAGCCAATAAGTTTTTTTTCTATTTTTAATTTAAAAAAGTAATCCTTATAGTCTTATTCTTTATTTACTATCACAAATGTCGGAAAAAAGAAAAAAAGATATACAACGGATTAAAGAACTGGAAAGCATCAATTTAGCTACTGATGATATCAGAGATCTTGTAGTTCAAACTAAAATGAAAGTAGCAAAAGACAATGAACAATTAGCTCGACAGAATAATGAAGAATTGAAAGAACATAATATTAAATCAGTAGACATCGTTGGTGCTATTGGAGCGGGTAAAACTGCATTAATTGAAAAAATAGTAGAAATTTTATCAGAAAAATATAGGATTTTAGTGATTTGCGGCGATATAACCACTAGAGTAGATGCTGATCGAATTCAAGCGCATAATGCTGAAAGTATTCAAATTAATACTGGTCGAGAATGTGCGTTAAATGCTTATCACATACACAAGATTATTGAAAATAAAGATTTAGATGATTACGATTTACTTTTTATCGAAAACGTAGGAAATTTGATTTGTCCTTCAGAATTCACTCTTGGTACTGATACTCGAATTACTGTAGTTTCTACAACTGAAGGAGAATGGGTTATAGAAAAACACCCCATGCTTTTTAAGATGTCTCAAGTAGCAGTTATTAATAAAATTGATTTAGCTGAGAGATTAGGAACGAATGTTCAGAAAATGCTAAAAGATGCAAAAGAAATTAATCCAAACATAAAAGTTATTACAACCAGCGCAAAAACTGGCAAAAATATTGATAAATTAATTGATATATTAGAATTATAATTCCTATTTTAGATGAATGAGAATGAAAGAACTATTAAAACAATTAGAACAACTGCTTAATGAAAAAGATTTAGATTTATTAAAGATCCAAGAACTAAAGACTGAAATTCTAAAAAATCATATTAAAGGATTAAAAATTGAAAATTATATAGGAGATTATCCTACTTTCATGGAACCGGTTATTCTTGGAGATAGTGTTAAAATCGGTGATGATGTACTCATCGGACCGAAGGTTTATATCGGAACTGATTCTGTAATCGAGGATTATGCAGAGATCTCGAATTCTATAATATTTGATAATGTAAAAATTGGAAAGAATTTCAAATTAGATAGTTGTATAATTATAAATAATAGTAAACTTAATTTTGACAATTTTAGTAGTAAAAATTGTATCTTAAAGGGAATTGCTGAATCTGAAGAAGAATTAGAAATAATTAGAGAGAGATAAATCGTAGTGTATGTTTTTTTCAATCTAATTTTTCCCTATAATTATATAAATTAAGGAATGCTTTAGCTGCTCTTTCAAAACTAGGAAAAATTGGTACCCCCATTTCTACAATTTTCCTTCTATATTTTTCTCTACCCTGAAAGCCTGCTAGAGGTAAAGAAAGAAAAAATGGCTTCCCATGTTCGTGGCACAAATTTTTAAGAAACTCTAAATTTTCAAAGTAATTTTCAAACGTATTTTTATCCCAAGGTTGGTATGTTTCTGCAAAGACACCGCCTATATATGGTTCTTTAATTGCAATTTTTGCGATATTCGAATATTCATCTGAAAAATTTTTCCATGGCAAGTCTAATGGATTCACAACACCCCCAAATCTAATTAATTTTTTCAATTCTGCCTTTGTTTCTGCACTAAATTCAGGGATGGTAGCTCCAAGTTGAGTTATTAAATCTGTAGCTATTGTAGCATTTCCACCTGACCATGTCATTAGCAGTATGCCTTTTTCGCGGGGTAGCATATCCTTGCAGTAATAGAATGCTAGTGTTGTATCAGTTAATTCCTCAAATGTACGTACTTTAATACCACTCGTTTGAGTGAAAACAGCATTCCAAATTTGATTTGAAGTGGTCAAACTTCCTGTATGTGATTCTGCAGATCTCTTTCCTGCCACAGTCTTTCCACTTCTTAAGAATATTACTGGTTTCCTTGTCTTTTTTAGCTCATTGTACAACCTTCTTCCTTCTTTATTATGATATCTTGAAAATCCCTCAAGATAGATAGCTAGTATCTCAGTTTTTTCGTCTTCATTGAAATATCGAATAAGATCTGTCACGTTTAACGATATAGAATTGCCGATGCTTGCTGCCCATGAGAAATTAACACCAAGATAATTTAAACTACCAACAAACCTCTCTGTTAAGTCGCCAGATTGTGAAATAAATGCTACATTGCCGATAGGATCTGTTTTAAAAGAAGCATTAAATGAAAACCGACCACCCGTAGAATATAGTCCCATACAATTAGGTCCAATAGCCCTAGTAGAACTGTTTTTTAGTAAATCATATATTTCATCTTCAATTTGTTTTCCTTCTTTATCAAATTCACCTGTTCCCGCAGAAAATATATGGATTGTTGCAAACTTTTTATTGATACATTTTTTTACAATATCGACTAATTGGTTTCGATTTACAGCAATTATTGCGTGATCAATACCATTAGGAAGTTCAGACACGTCCTTAAAACAATCAATATCAAATATCTTAGCATTTCCTTTGGAAACAAAGTATAATTTTCCAGTAAAACCCCTATCGACTAAGCCTTTTAACTGCCACTCTCTCTTCTTTGAAGCACCAATAAAGGCTATAGTTTTAGGATAGAATAATTTTTCAAAGTAATTTATCTGTTCCACGCGTGTAATAATATAATTTCAAAATTAAGTTTAATGAATAGAATCAAAAAATCTTTAATATTCATTCAAGTCCTTTTTATGTATTTATAGCAGAATCTGATCAACAACAACACATTTAATTTATGGATTATGTTTTATATTTAATTATTTCTAAGAGAATTTGATTTGTTTTATCTCTTTTCAATAATTTTTTAACACTGGTATTGAAAATGAAAAATCTCAGAGACCTATATCAGTTAAAGTATATACCTTTAAATAAAGCTGCAGAAATTATTTCACGAGCATTTCATGATGATCCATTACATGTATATATTATTCCCGATGAATCTGAGAGAAAAAAATATCTTCCATATTTATTCAAAGCCTATATTTGGTATTGTCTTCAATTTGGAGTAGTCTATGCATCTTCACCTAATTTGGAAGGTATAACGTTATGGGTCCCCTCAGAATTTGCATATATCACGCCAGAACGTTCTAAAGAATGTGGTGATGAGGTTTTTTTCTATATGTTAGGTCGGAAGTACCTCGAAAGGTTATCAGTCACTTCTCATCCCAATTATATCCATGAACAACTTATAAAAGAACCTCATATATATCTCATGGTTATCGCAGTAGATCCAAAATTTCAAAGGAAGGGTTTTGGGAGAAAACTTCTGCTCCCTATGCTAGAGCATTTAGATAAGCATAATCTTAAATGCTACTTAGATACAAATAAGAAAAGCAATATTTTATATTATCAAAATTTTGGATTCAATGTTATAAAAGAATTTGAAATTGAGAATACGGGAATAACAAATTGGTCAATGTTAAGAGTCTCTAAGAATTAACTACGAACAATAATAAAAATAGATATAATAAAATAAGGTAAGTAAATAAATGACATCAGAAGAACCAACTCCGATAACTTGGATTCGAAATAACCAGGATAAGCTTGTAAAATTTATTCAAGATCTAGTTCGGATCCCTAGTATTTCTGGGGAAGAAGGAGAAATCCAAAAATTCATATATAAAAAGCTTACAGAATTAGAACTTAATCCTGAGTTTATCCATCCTGATATTGAAGCCTTACGAAAGAGTAATGATTTTTTTGAAACAACATCCTTTACGAAATATGGTTATAAGGATCGTCCCAATGTAGCAGGAATCCTTAAAGGATCTGGAAAGGGTCGATCTATTTGCCTTAGTGGACATGTTGATGTAGTGAGTCCAGAACCCGTAGAACATTGGAGTCGTAATCCATGGAGTGGTGATGTAGACGGTGATTTCATATATGGACGGGGTGCTGGAGATATGAAAGCAGGAGTTGCATCCATAATTTTTGCTCTTCAAGCACTTAAAGAAACAAAAACTCAGTTAAAAGGTGATGTGTTTATAGAAACAACTATTGATGAAGAGGATGGTGGTATAGGAGGGAATTTATATATGCGTCTAACTCAGCCAAAGACAGATGCTGCTATAATTCCTGAACCGGGTGGGTATGCTATAAGTATCGCTAGTGCAGGGGTTATGTATTTTCGTGTTATTGTTACTGGTGTTCCGGCACATGCAGCAACAGCACATTATGGTGTGAATGCCATTGTAAAAATGGTGCCGATAATTGAAGCTCTTACATCACTTAACATTGAAAGACAGAAGACGATCAGTTATAAATATGCAGAAGTAGATCCAAGTATGAAAGGCAAAGCAACGACACTTAACATTGGAGTCATAAAAGCGGGAGATTGGCCTTCAACAGTACCAGCCTTGTGTATTCTCGAGTGTCGAATAGGTTTTCCTCCTGGTGAGACCCGAGAAATGGTTATGAGTCAAATTGAGAGAACTATCCAAAATATCGCGAATAAAGATAGATGGTTGAAAGATAACCCCCCAAAAATTGAATGGTTTGGGTGGAAAGCAAGACCTCATGAACAGAATCCTGAAGATCCTTTCGTACAACTGATAGATAAAAAAATTCAAGAATTTTCTGGTATCAAACCAATATATATCGGAGGATCATCTGGATTGGATGCTCGATTTTTTGTATATAACAGTATCCCTGCAATTTCATTCGGACCGTTAGCAGAAAAAATTCATTCAATTGATGAACGAGTTTCCATTAAATCAACCGTAAAAACAACCGAGATAATAATTGGTACAATAATGGATTGGTGTGGTGTAGAATAAAGAGTTTTTACATTTCCAAACTCTTATTTTCTAAAATTTGAAGGTTTTCTTCAATTATTTTAAGACCTTTATCTAATTCATCATTATTTATTACAAGGGGCATCAGCAACCTTATAGTGTTTCCATATTTCCCACAAGTAAGAATAACTAAGCCCTTCTTATAGCAAAGGTCGATTAATTCCTTAGCTTTATCTTTTGCGGGTTTTTTCGTTTTAGCATCAATTATCTCAAATGCTCGCATTGATCCAATACCATGGATGTTTCCAACAATTTCAAAATTTTTCTGCCAGGTCTTAATTTGCTTATTTAATTTTTGTCCTAAAATTTCAGCTTTATGTAATAAATTTTCCTCTTTAAATATGTCTAACACGGCTAAAGCTGCTCTACAAGCAACTGGATTGCCACCAAAAGTTCCTCCTAACCCACCAATGTGAGGAGAATCCATAATTTCTTTCCGTCCTATTATTGCACTTAAAGGTAAGCCTGCTGCTAAGCTCTTTGCTAGAAGCATAATATCAGGTACAACATTCCAATGTTCAATTGCGAACATCTTTCCCGTTCGTCCCATCCCGGATTGAATTTCGTCAGCAATAAACAATATTCCATTTTCTTTACAAATCTCGATAATATTAGGGAAAAATTCTGGAGGGGGAGTTATAAATCCACCTTCACCTTGAACGGGTTCTGCAATGATCGCTGCAACGGATTCTGGTGCAATGTGGTTTATAAGAAATGTTTCGAATAAATTAGCATCACCAAATGGTATTCGATAAATCTCCGGAGCAAATGGTCCAAAACCCAATTTATATGGTTTTACTTTGCTTGTTAGACTCATACCCATAAGTGTCCTTCCATGAAAAGCATTTTCAAAAGTAATTATACCCGAACGTTTTGTGTAATATCTAGCAATTTTTATTGCATTTTCTACAGCTTCAGCCCCGCTATTTGCAAAAAAAGCCATTTTTGGGAAATCTCCCGGTGCAATTTCACAAAGTCTTTGTGCTAGCTCTATATATGGTTCATACATTGCTACATGAAAACATGTATGGATATATTTTTCCACCTGATCTTTAATAGCACTTACAACTTTGGGATGGCAATGACCTACATTGAGGGTAGCTATGCCCCCTGCAAAATCAATCATTTCGTAACCCTCTATATCAGTCATTTTAGCACTATTTGCTTGGTTGATAAAGGATGGAAAAGTATTGTAAACAGCCTTTGGGACATATCGTTTTCTTAATTCAAGCAGATTTTCATTCTTTTTCATAATTTCTACTCCCTTCACTTTTTTATTACTTTATTTCTTATATAAAAACGTTTTGATTGGGTGTGATTATCTATATCATGCGAAAATATTTATATTTATATTACAAGAAATTGATATGTTCGTGAAACAGACTTATGGATTTTTTATTTCTTTTTTTCTTATTCTCTTGTAAGTATTTAATTGCCTTAATTAAAATGAGAGGATTATCAAAAGCATTCCCTAATATTACGTTGCAGTTATTACATAGAAGACCTCTAACTTTTCCTGTCCTATGATCGTGATCAATATGTGTGTTTTGTGGAAAATATATTTTATCAAAATTCCTTCCACATATGAGACATTTCCCATTCTGTCCTTCCATCATATTCTCATAATCCTCCTTTGTTATGTTATATCTTTTATACTGATAATGATATTTATCATATTCCTTTTTACATTCTTTACACCAAGAATCAAGACCATCTTTAGTAGTTCTATTTCTGTAGAAAAATTCAGATGTTATAGGAAAATTTCTTGTACATTTAGTACATTGTTTAAGTTTATTCCTTTTATTTAATCCTATTACAAAGTCTTTGAAAATTTCAATATTTTCGTCTTCCATAATAAGATATTTTTTGACACTCGTATTTAACAGAAAAGAGTCTGATAGTAAATCTTTTTTTCAATGATAATTAACTAATTGATCGTGAAAGGTGGATTTCACGATATGTTATAAATACCAAGATATTATTTCAAGAACTTTTTTTTAAAAAGTATAAATTTATACCTTTCTCGTACTTTAGCAGACCTTTCACGATAAAAAATCTATAGCGAGATATTATCTCGCTCATTAGTAGAAAGTAAATCCGTTTTAGGATTTAAAAAATATAGTTAATTGTTATATTTTTGAGATTAAAATAATCCTATTCTCCTCTCTTTACAGTTCCTTGAAAGGATGAAAATTGTAAAAATGTTTTAGTATCTCCGTCAACTCTAGCGAATATATTTACTGGAGAAGCTGCTTTTGGTTTATCTCCTTTACTAGCAGGCGTAGGTCCAAAAAAGATACAAAATCCTTTTCCGCTAGGCCAATATCCAATATCTCCGACCTCACAATCAACTTGGGAATTTTCTTCTTCTAATGAAACAGGGATTTCCCCGTACAATTCTTCTCCCCATCTTGTCAGATTAACTTCAAAGGGTAATGCGTTCCAAATTGCTTCACATGTCTTAGGATTCTTATCGGTGAGCAATTTTGCTTTCATTTGTCCAATTTTTTCATTTTCAATGATAATATACTCCATATCAAACTCACAATCAAAATAAATTTTTAATTGAAATTAAGCAATTTTATTATTTAAACGATCTTGATATATATTTGAATAAATGATTCTTGAAAAAACTGTTGAGTTCATTAAGCAAATCTATAAAGTTCATGAAATAGTATCTCCAAAAGTTAGTAAAGTTGTAATAGGCTTAGGCTATACAGGGGTAGAAGTTTCTGCTTATGGTTTAGAACCAATTTTAGGATTAGCTTCTACCTTACCAAGCCTAATTAATAGTGTTGATTGTAGTAAAATTAATTTTGCTGGAAACCTCACCAACAAAAAACTATTAGAATTATTAGAGTGGTCTTACCTAATACCAAGCTTAAAAAAGATTATTGGAATTGCTACTGTAAATGCTGTATCTCAACATATTTTAAGAATAAAGAATCCTTACTCCAAGTTAATAGGAGATCCTTTTGAATTTTTAGAGATTAATCCGGATACGAGTATTACTATTATTGGATTAATGAAACCTCTTATTCAAAAATTAAGAAAAAAGACAATAAACATTACTTTAGTGGAAGATACAATTTCTACCCCAAAAGAATTCAACGAATTTAATTTTCGAACAAATATAGATGAATTAGAGAAAGAGGAAATTTCTACTGATATTCTATTTTGTACCGGTACTTCTTTAATAAATAATACTCTTGAGCAAATTTTAAATCTTTTCAGAAAAAAGGCTCGAAAAATTATTGTAATGGGTCCTTCTGTTGGCCTTTTACCAGATGTACTGTTTGATTATGGTGTAGATATCGTCGGTGGAATGGAAATTACTGATTCAGAGGAAACTTTGAAGATTTTGCAAGAAGGGGGCGGAACCAAATTATTTAAGAAATTTGGTAAAAAGTACAATTTAATAAAGATTTAATAAAGAAACAACCAATTATTGTTTTATAATTTAATTTTAAAAAAAAAATCAAACTCATTTAATAATGATTGCTGATTTTACTTTCAAAATAATCATTATAGGGCCTGCCGCGTCGGGAAAAACGAGTCTTATACGAAGATTCGTAGAGGATCAATTCTCAATAAGTTATAAATTCACTATAGGTGTAGACTTTTTAGCTAAAACAGTAAAATTTGAGAAAGATAAAATCGCAAAACTTGCTATTTGGGATGTGGGTGGCCAAGAACGTTTCAAATTCCTACGTCGTAGTTTTTATGAGGGAGCCCATGGAGCAATATTAGTTTTTGACCTTTCAAGAGCAAATACATTTCCCAAAATGAAAGAATGGCTTATAGATATGCATAGTATAATTGAAGAAAAGATTCCCATTATAATATTGGGGAATAAATCTGATTTACTCCCTGAAGTCGGTGAAGTAATTAATAGGGACAAACCTAAGAAGTTTGCTGAAAATGAAGAAAGTATTTATATTGAAACTTCTGCTAAAACAGGTGTTAATGTTGAGAATGCTTTTATTGAACTAACCCGGAGAATGATAAAACACAATTCTTAATAAATTTGTACAAAAAGGTGGAATCTACTCCCTAAAGAATCATAAATGCTTTTTGTCTTTCTTATTTAAATGAATCGTTTATGAAAATGTTTAAATATCTGATGGAGATTATTTATTAGAATCGCATAATTTAATAGGAGTTATTTTAATGCCGTTATATGTGTTTAAAGTTATTATTATTGGATCTGGAGCAGTAGGAAAAACCAGTCTTTTACATAGATTTGTAGAAAATAAGTTTAATTTTAGATATAAGCTAACTATTGGAGCTGATTTTTTATCTAAAGTAATTGAAGGATACCCAAATCCAGAAACAACCTGTAAATTACAGATATGGGATATTGGAGGGCAAGAAAGATATAAATTTTTAAGATCAAGTTTTTTCGATGGAGCTAATGGGGCATTAGTAGTTTTCGATATTTCAAGATGGCATACATATGAAGAATTAAATGATTGGCTTTCTGATTTACGAGAATTTGCTGGAGAAGATGTTCCTTTTATATTAATAGGAAATAAAGTTGATCTCATTAAAGAAGTTTTCGGAGAATACGACAAAGAGGGGGTTGAAGAATATGCAAAAAGTGAAAATACGTATTTTGTAGAAACATCAGCTAAAACAGGCGAAAATATCGAAGGTGCGTTTCAAAATCTTACTCACAGAATGATAAAAAATCAGAAACTCGAGTAAGATCTTATAATTCTCGTTCGACTCATTAATTAATCAATGATTCTAATAATTGCAAGTGATAGTAAGTTTGTATAGAACTTAGCTAAATTACGCCTCTTCATATCATTAGATAAATCTTCATGTTCAAAAGCGATATCGTCTAATTTCTTTTCTATAATCTTTATGTCTTTTTCAATGAACTTGATTTCTTCTTCTAAATTCTGTATATCCTGTAACCTTTTCTGTTTCCTTGTTTCATCTTTCAAGTTATTTATATTTTGTAATTGCCGTTGTGTTGGTCTATTTTTTTCTTTTCTTTCTAATCTTAATTTCAACGATTCTAATTTTAAATATAAAACGCTCTTATTATGCTCATAGATTTTCCTTTTCTTTTCTCTTTCTTTTGTAAATATCTTTTCATTCAGTTTCCTAATTTCCCTTTTCCAGATTGAGGTCTTAGATTTTACGAGCTTTTTAGCTTTTTCTTGGAGAGTAATAATAAATTTGCCATCCAGATTCATCTTGTCCCTCTCTTTATCGAATAGAAATATTTTATCATAGTTTTCTATGTCTAACACAAAACTATCTAAATTCTTCATTTCATTTTCGTTTTTGTCTACAATTACAGGTAAGATCTGACTTTCAATTATATATCCTTGGAATTTGACGATGAAGATAAAGAGAAATAATTCCTTTATTAGGGGTGATTCTAATTTAAAATGTATTGGTAAATTCTGTTTTTTTATTTCAAGTATGGTGTAAGAACCTTTAAACGAATCATCTCTACAAAGATCTAAAACAGCATTAATTAATGGATGACCTAAGGCAAAAAAATCAATTTCTTCTCTTTCTCTTGCAAATTCTAAATTAAATGTACCAGTATATTCATTCGAAAGTTTATATTTAGGATTTTTTAATAAAATATCATTGACTTTTATCTTTGACATGACGTCATCCAATTCTTTCGTTTGAACTAAATCCGTTTTAATATTTTCTATGAATCCGTATTTATTACTATCGAGATTTAAAAAATGGTTCATAAGGAGAAATAGTTCATTATGTGTTAACTTCACATCGATACAGGAGGCTAAAGAGCTGAGAAGTCCTTCCATTTGGAATGATTTTTTATCGATCATTAAATCATCTAATTGCATCTCAATTTCTTTTGCTTTTTTTATCTCTTCATCTAGAGTACGATAAAATTCATTAAGTTTTTTCCTCTTTTTACCATTATCTTCAGCAAAAATAACGTTTTTAAGGTCTTTTTCAACTCTACCGATGATAGGTTCTAAAATTCCTATTGATTCTTCAAATAAGTTAATTCTTTTAATTAAAGCATAAACTACATCTGTTTCAACAGTACCTTCCATATAAAAGTTATAAATATAGATTTCTCGTGATTCCTGTCCAATTCTATCAACACGACCAATTCTTTGTTCAAGTTTCATTGGATTCCATGGTAAATCATAATTAATAAGTGTTCTACAGAATTGAAAATTACGACCTTCACCTCCTATTTCCGTTGAGAGTAATACTGAAAATCCTTGATGATTACGGAACCTCTCAACCGCTTCATCTTTTTGTTGTTTGTCTAATCCGCCATAAAAAATTTCTACAAAATAGCTATTTTCTTGTTTTTCTATTAACGCTTTCAAAAATTTAAGCGTATCAACAAATTGCGTAAATACTATAACTTTTTCATTAGAATTGTGAGAATATATCAGATCAAGGATTTCAATTAATTTATCAGATTTTGAATCATATGGAATTTTCTTTAATTTTATGTAAAACTCCTTTAAAATCTTTTCTTGATTAGACATCTTAAGACTTTCTTCAATTTGTTTTTCTGTTAATTTTTCTTTAAGGTTATCGAATGATTCGGAATCAAGGAATTCTTCTTCGAGTTCTAGTTCGAAAAATTCAGGATCTTCCTCTTTTATAACATCTAAGTTAAGAAAAATATCTTTATAGCGGATAATCTGTTCTAATCTTCGCTCAAGGCTCTTGAGAATTGCATATTTCGAGCTTGTTAATAACTTCTGAAGAGTAGTTATTACAAATCCTAAACCAACATTTTTCCTACTAATAGATGAATTATAGATTTGGGCAAGATATAACCGAATTTCATTATATACCTCTAATTCTTCCTTTTTTGGGTTAACTATAATAGTATTAACAATCCTTTTGTTTTGAAATTCTTCTGTAAAAACATTCTTCTTTCTATTTCTGATAATTAGTTTCGATAAAGTATGATCTTCCTCAATTTTTCTAAATAATTTTTGTTTGAATGACTCATCGCCTAGTTCTGACAAAACTTGCTCATTTGTTTTATTCTCATTTATATATCTTAGTTTTCGCAACAATTTTAGAGTATTTTTAACTTCAAAATTATTTAACTTATCAATTTGATTTATATTTGTAAATAGAAGGTTAATAAATGGTAAGTTTTTTCTAAAATGCTCAAATTCACTAAATGAAGTAAAAATTTCAGGATGAATCAACTCAATTAAAGAATAAAGTTCAAATGAATGGAGTTGTAATGGTGTAGCGGTTAATAAAAGCATACTTTCAGAACTCGTGCTTAAATTTCGAGCTAACTCATAATTTAACGTTTCTCTATATCTTCCTGTTGTAGCATTTATCAGATAACGTCGTAGATGATGTGCTTCATCAAAAATTACAATATCCCATGAAATTTTTGATAACAACTCGATATATTTTCTATTTCGTGTAAATTGAAGTGAACAGATAATTAAATTATCATAATAAAATGGATTTTGAAGTAAATTTGCACTCTTAAAATACCCTCTACGTTTTAATTCTTTTATCTTTTTACCATCATAAATAGTAAAATTTAAGTTAAATTTGTTTTCAAGTTCGAATTTCCATTGCCAAACTAACGATGCTGGAACTATAATTAATATCCTCTCAGAAAGATTCCGAGCCATCATTTCCTTAATGTATATTCCAGCTTCTATTGTTTTTCCTAATCCTACTTCATCCGCTAGAATAATTCTAGGAGAATGTTCCTCGGATAAACGATGCGTAACATTTATTTGATGTGGCATTAAAGATAAACGAGAATTAATAATACATTTAATTTGATAAGATGTATAATAAGAATAAAACAAATGAGCCCAATATTTAAGCAAAAAATTTCTCGGAGGATCGATCTCCTGAGTTAATATTGAAGTCTCTATTGGCCTTACATATTTAGCGTAAATCTCATTCTCGTAAATTTGAGTTTTTTTACCATCTTCTTTTAGAAATTCATATGATATTGATCCATCCTTAACCATGAAATCTTTTGAATTTATTATACCAATACCTTGTTTACTTTCAATTTTTTCATTGATATCGAAAACAAAATGAATCAAATCAATAGGATGGATTATTTTAATAACGTTATTTTTGAAAAGCACTTTATATTTAGTAAAAATTTGAGTGTCTTCACCATCTAAAGACTTTGAAGTCGGGATTTCTATTATTTTGATAATTTTACCTAATCCTAAATCTGGATTTAGCCTATAAATCACTAAATTTCCTGAATTGAACTTCTGCCCTTGGCAATATACATTGAAACATTTGGAAAATCTTGATTCTAATTCCTTTCCACAGAATGGACAATTATATTCAAGTGCTTTTATCTTTGAAACCATTATATTTATGTTGTATTTAGTATGAGAAGAAGTAAAAATTTTAGCATTATCTTATAAAAATTGATTCGAGGATGATTATTCTTGTTAAATTGTAAAAAATAGTGCTTTTAATTTGATAGGAAATATAATAAAATGACTCTTAAAAGATACAAAAATAATGATTTCTTTATATTACTAATATCACTTCTTAGAAACGAATCTTAAAAAGATCATTATGTAAAAATACTATAATCCGTGAATTCCATTATATAGATTTTCATAATATGAAATAAAATTATGATAAGAAAACATTATATTATCGATTTTGATAAAGGAAGTATACGAATCATTAATTGATCTTTACTTCAGTTTTGTGTCTATGATCACTTTTGATCAAATCATATTTCGTTTTACGGTAACGACATTTATGAAATCCGCAACATTTATATATGAGAATTTACTTTCATCTATTGGAAAAGAACAGTTTTTCCGAATTACATTGGTTATTTGTATTCCGAGTTTCTAATAGGTTAAATTTGATACTCGGGATGACGGGGATGCATAATTAAAATGATCTAGGTAGTTCAAAAACTGATCTTTTAATAAAACAAGAAAAAATAAAAAAAACCAAAAAAAAAGGGGTAGAAAATGAATAGTATAATGTTTGAAACTTTAATTGATAATAATTTTTCCGTGTATCTCTTAAGAGATATGCATGAAGATATTACAGACAAGGAAATTGAAGATATAATAGAAAAATTCAAGGAAATTCCAGTCCATTTTGCTACAATAGATTTAGGGTATATGAGTTTAAGAGAATTTAATGAGACTCATTTAGCCAAAGCTTTTAATGACTTTGAAATTCCTTGTTTCACAATCGAATTACCACATTACGTTAAAGGGCATTTTTCAAGCCAAATCAGTCAAATTCAAAATAAGTATAATGAATTAAAATCATCTTATGATTTATTGAAGGATAAAAATTCTCCTGGCGCTCAAGAGCTAAGTTATTTGATCGATTATTATTCGAATGAACTAAGAGAATTAGATCACTACATAAATCAACAGGTACGAGTGGAATCAATTGTTAAAAAGATTCTAAGTGTTATAAAAGATCGAGATACTAAAGATTTGACTTTTGTACATGTTGGTGAGGAAAATACTCTAGTTGAAATAATGAGACATTTAAAAGAGCATGACGTAAAATCAAATATATTATTTATGCAAAAATCAAAATTTTTGCTTTAATTTTAATTAAAAATATTTTTTAAA
>JAHQWI010000151.1 GCA_029856085.1 Promethearchaeia archaeon
TCCTTATATTGAGTGAGCCTAACAATCGCGCCAGGTCCAGGATCTATATGAGCCTGTATTCCATTGAATTTAAATAAGAAACCCCCTGTAGCACGATGTTGAGTTCGGATATGATGCCTTCCTCCACCAGATCCAAGTATGACAATTTCATCCTTCATGATTATGCAAAAATTCATTTTTAGCCTAATACTTATTAACATCAATTAATTTTCTTGCTAGTATTTCAAAAGGAAGTTCGATATTATGACCTGATTTAGCCGATGTTTTTATATAATCAATCATATTAAAAGCATTCTTGATATGAAGTGCACTTTCATCATCTACAGCCATTAAATCTTCTAAATCGTTTTTAGACCCAACTAATATGATTGGTAAATTTATATCATGAAGTCTAGCGATATTAACCCATTCAAGTATATCACCGATTTTTGGCATTCTAGTTAAATCAAATAGTAGGAGTGCCCCTCGAGCACCCATAACATAATTCTCAAGGAGATATCTGAATCTTTTTTGCCCTCCTAAATCCCAAAGTTGCAATGAACAGTGAACGTCATCGAATATGATTTCTTTGATAAAGAACTCTACGCCAACTGTCATAATTGTACTATCGTCGAAAAAACCATCTACGTACCTTCTTAAGAGTGAAGTTTTTCCTACCGCCCCTTCACCAGTTACTAGTATTTTAAATAAGTAATTACGCATTTATTTTTATTTTAATTATTTGTGAATAGGTATATAATATGTTATAAAAATTAAAACTCCTATTTATTTTAGTACGTCTAGATTTTCCACATTTCAATTTTTAACATTTAATATAAAATCTAGTGAAGATAAATAGGTTATGCTTTAATTTTTATTATTGATTTTAGGTTGCATTACAGCTTTAATTCTTTAATTAAAAGTTCATCAATTTTCTTTAAAATAGGCTCTATCTCTTTCTTTATAATATTTTGAATTTTATATTTCGAAAATTTGTCTTTATTCTTTTTAAGAGTATTTTTAATTGTAGAAATTGCAATTTCTTCTCCCGTTCTCCCTAATTTTGTTAACTGCTGATGAGTAGGATTTTTTAAATCGTATTTTTTAATAGACACATTAAATGGAAGTTTAAATATATGCCTTGAGCTTTTCATGATTTTAATTTGCTCTGTTAATATGTTTGAATTTAAGATAGCTGATAAGTAATAAGCTTCATTAAGATTGGTGGTATTATAAAAACTTAAATCACCAGTTATTAAGAAATCTCCTTGTATTACCGCTGAGCTTATTATTGAACCTGAATTATTATATACTACTTTGATTTTTGATTTTTGTCTTGAATTGATCAATTTTGACCAACGATTCAAGTTTTCCATCAAAGAATTATGAGCAGTAGTCTTTTTTTTATATCTTAGGTATAAATTGTTAATCTTATCATAAAATTTCTTAGAATTTTTATTTAAATTAACGTAGTTAAAGCTCAAATCATTTTTCAAAAGAGGTAAAAATACATTATAATAATCATATACATGAAATTTAACTAATTCTGTACTTTTTAATACTTTAAATAAATATTTTTTTTCGATGATTTCGTCCTCAAATTCTTTTTTGTTCCATGGAGCTTTAGCTCTTTTAAAAATCCTTTCATCAGAGTTGATTTTCACTAATAAATCATTAACATTTTGAAATTTTACAAATATTAAATTTCTGGGATTTAAATCAGCACCTTTATGGAAAAGATCTTTATAGTAACTTTCTCTTAATGGTAGTAGATCACCCCTTTTCTCTTTTGATATTAATTTATTAATATAAACTTTCTCTCCTTTTTGCTCAATTGAGAACGGTACAAGAATTTCTTCCTTTTTCAATTTTAAATCTATCATATTGTAAGTATTCATATTGATATCATTATATTCTAAAGCAAAATGGTATGCTGGAATTTCATAAAGAGAAGGTTCCTCTAAATTTTGTGATTTTTGCGCGTAAAGGCAAATAAAATCAATATTAAATATATTCTCGATTTTTTTATCGAATACCCAAATCCTTATATCTGCAAAACCTTTAAAATAACGAAATCTGGAGGCATGAGACCCTGTAATTACTCCCTTAGTAATTACAAAAAAGATTTTTGCTTTATTTTTCATATAAGATTTCTTTGCTTTAAAAAAGAATAAAGTAGATATTTCCAGATTTAAGATATTTTTTGGGCGTGGTTTGATTTCTAATTTCTCTGCTAAACTCTTTAATTTTTCTTGTAAATCTATAGAATCCACATCCCTATATGTATACCATGGTGGATTTCCGATTATTAGATCAAATTCTTCACTTAAATCATTTCTTATTTGAAACAAAAAATCAAAAACATACAAGTTTAGACTAATTTCAGAGGCTTTATCTTTTAATAAAAATAATATATTAATTTTTGATAGATAAATTGAAATTGGGTTGATATCAAAACCATAGATCTTGTTAATTGCGGAAATTTTCTCTTCTTCGCTTCTTTCTTGAGACAATATAAATTTTATAATCCCAACCAAAAAATTGCCTGAACCACAACAAGGATCAAGGGTTTTTTCTCCAAAAGAATAAGCTTTATCAACCATTTTCTTTACTAAAAATGGAGGAGTATAATATTCCCCTGATTTATGTCTAAAAATTGGAGATACTATTTCTTGAATAAAATAATCAAACATATATTCTGGATTAATATTTGATTTAAACAGGGTGCTAGAGATTCTATTAATCAATTCACCAAAAAATGGCAGATCTTCTCTCTCAGAAAGTGAAATAATTGGAGCAAAATAATTAATCTCATCAATCTTTAGTATTCTGAATTTGTTTTCTATTTTTTCTTCTAATTCTTTTAATTTAATTATTGATTTACTATATTTGGAAATAAAACTCTTTTCGTTAAGAATATAATTAGCTACGAAAACTAGTCCTACAAAATAGATTAAAGCAAAAATAATATATAATCGTAAATTTGTCTCATTTTCACCATATATTTTTCTAAAATCTTTAAACCATTCCCTAAACTTATTTTCTTTATAAATATCATATTTAGATAAGACTGTTTCTAACCCTATAATTCTCTCATTAATGTAATGAAAATCCAAATCAAAATTTGTGCTATTAAGTAATTTGTTGGCCAAAAATTAAAGCTCCTCTCTCATGATTACCTAATATAATCAATGAATTAATATTTAAATATTAATTAAATTCTTCAATATAATTTATTAATTTATATTCTTAATAATTAGCAATAAACTTGACTTCAACTGAAATCAAGATCTCAAAGAATCTTGAAAATGGAATTAAATTCTCGTGCCAAATGTGTGGTGATTGTTGTAGAGGATTTAATGATGGTGAAGTGTATCTTTATAAAGATGATATTCTTCGATTAGCTAAATTTTTAAACATAACTGGGATGAAAGGTTTAGGAAATTTTGTTAAAAAATATGTTAAAGTAATTAATGATAGCTTTTTTTGGAAAGATCCCGATGCTCAAAGAGGTAAAACATACAGATTTAAAACATTAGGTTTTAAATTCACGGGAGAAGATGAACATTGTCATTTTTTAAAGGATAATAAGTGTAGTGTGCATGATTTTCGTCCCTTTCAGTGTAAATCGTTCCCATTTTGGCAAATGATGGTCTCAAATCGGAAAAACTTCGAGAGATACACAAAAAAGTGTAAAGGTTTACAAGTATTAGAGGGTAAATATTACTCACGAGAGGAAATATTAAATTGGGCAAAGAATGAATATGAAATAGAGAAGAACTACTTTTTAGAGATGCGAAACCACAATTTTGACATTCTAAAGGTATATCCGTTTTTACCAAAAGAAATGCTTCAAAAAGAGGATTAATCATGCCAGAGGGATTATTAGTAATGAAATATAATAATAAGAGTGGGATAGCTATAAAGGCGAACTATCCTGAAGAATCAATGAAATTACAGGAAAGTACTTTAATGCATATTTTAAATATCCATGAATTTAGCAAACAAGCAGGAATTGCAAGCTTAACTATAGAAAACCTAAATATTGTAACATACTATTCTGGTTCGGATACAGATTATTTCATTGTATTAAAACTAGATTCACTTGAAGATCCTGATGACTACGAAGAGGCTTTAAACGAGATATCTCAGATCATTTTAAAAAACTTAGATGATGATAACTATATTGATATGCTTCCTACTCTTCTTAAACAAGTTTCGAGAGCTTCTGGTAATAAAGATTTATCATGAATAAAATTAGTAAAGGAATAATTCTACTCCTTTGTAGAAATAATGGTTAATAAGAAAAATTAAATGCTTCTTTATACTTAGGAAGAGATAATATTAACTTCTTTAAACAATTTGGAATAATTAATAAAAACTCAAATCTATAATTAACATAGAACTGCGAAAATTTCATATTAATAAGTGGTGTTAATTTGAAAATTGGTTTATTTTTATGCGATTGTGGGAAAAATATCAGTGGAACTATTAATAATGAAGAATTAATTGAACATTTTAGCAAATACTCTGATGTGTATGTGTTAAGAGATCAATATTTATGTTCTGAATTAGGTTTAAACAAGATTATTGATGAGATCAAAGAGAAAAAAATAGATAGAGTTGTAATAGCCGCCTGTTCATTCAAATTACATGGCTTATTATTTCGAAAAACTATTGAGAAAGCAGGAATTAATCGATTCCTGATATCTTTTGCTAACATCCGAGAACAAAATTCATGGGTTCATGCTGATGAACCAGAAAAAGCAACGAGAAAAGCAATTGATCAAATTAACATGGCTATAGAGCAAGTCAAGCTTTTAAACCCCTTAGATGTTCAATATTCAAATGTTCTTCCATCTAGTTTAGTCATCGGTGGAGGAATAGCTGGGATAAAAGCAGCACTAGTAATCGCAGATGCGGGCTACAAAGTATATTTGGTGGAAAAAGAACCGACAATAGGAGGGCATATGGCTCTTTTTGATAAAACTTTTCCTACTTTAGATTGTTCAATTTGTATTCTTGGGCCGTTAATGACGGAGGTTAAAGATCATCCTAATATCGAATTATTAACTTATTCAGAAGTTGAAAAAGTTGATGGATATATTGGCAATTTTGAGATCACCATTAAAAAAAACCCTCGCTTTATAAAAGAAGAAGATTGTGTTGGATGTTTTGACATTTGTCGAGATGTATGTCCAATTGATGTAGAAGATACATTTTTTCCAAGAAAGGCTATAGATGTTCCCTATCCTCAAGCAATACCTCTATTTCCGAATATTTTAGAAGAATATTGTATTGGATGTAAAGTATGTGCTCAAGCATGTGATAGAGATGCAATAGATTTCGATCAAGAACCAGAAATTATTAATATTAAAGTCGGCTCAATTATTGTTGCAACTGGACTAAAAACTTTTGATCCTTCTTTACTTGGAGAATATAATTATCTTAAATATCCAGATATCATAACTACAATGCAAATGGAAAGAATACTCAATAGTGATGGACCTACTCATGGAAAGATTATAATTCCTTCAAGTGGTGATCCCCCAAAAAAGGTTTCATTTATTTTATGTGTAGGATCTCGTAATAAGCAAATTCTTCATGAGTATTGTAGTCAAGTATGTTGTAATGTGTCAATAAAACAAGCTGTGTTAATTAAAAAAGAACACCCTGAAACAGAAATAAATATATACTATAATGATATTAGAGCAATTGGTAAAAATTGTGAAGAATTTTATAATAGAGCTCGTGAGACTTTTGGAATCAGATTCATAAAAAGTAATATCTCCGCAGTGTTAAAAAGTGATACGTCAGATGAATTAATTGTTCGCGGTGAGGATTTAATTGAAGATAAATTATTTGAAAATAAAACAAATTTAGTAGTTTTGGCAGTAGGTATTGAACCTGCAAATAATACGGATAAATTAAGTAAAATTTTAAACATATCTCAGGATCCGAATGGCTTTTTATTAGAAAAACATTTAAAGGTTAGACCATCAGAAACTTCGGTTAATGGCATTTTTTTAGCTGGTGCAATACAAGGACCAAAGGATATACCGACTAGTATTGCTCAAGCAGAAAGCTCAGCCGCGAAGGTAATTTCTCTAATGTCTATGGGAAAAGTTGAATTAGATCCCCATGTAGTTTATTTCAATCCAGAAGAATGTGACTTATGTAGATTGTGTGAAAATATCTGTATGTTTAATGCATTAAAAATCGAAGGTAATCAATTAAAAATCACTCAAGCAAACTGTACTGGATGTGGTGCATGTGCTGCAATGTGCCATTCAGATGCTTTATATATTCCAGGGTTTACAAAAATGCAGATATCAGCTCAAATTCAATCTATTTTAAAACAGAAAAGTGAATCCCCCTTAATCATCGCATTTTTATGTAACTGGTGTTCCTATACCGGAGCCGATCTTGCTGGAACAAGTAAATTAACCTATCCGACAAATATAAGAACAATACATGTTATGTGTACCGCAATGCTTAATCCTTCTTTAGTATTTGAAAGCTTTTTCTATGGTGCAGATGGAGTTTTAATAGCAGGTTGCTATCCACAAGATTGTCATTATCAAGAAGGATTCATTAAAGCAAAATCTCGATATGAAAGCATTAGAGAAGTATTAATTGAGACAGGAATAAATGAGAAACGTGTGAAAATTGCAAGTATTTCTGCTGGTGAAGGAGAAAAATATGCGAAAGCTGTCAAAGAATTTAAGGAAGAGTTGGATAATCTTGGTCCCATTAAACCTAACGAATACACAAAGCCTTTATCAACTAAAGAGCGAAGAAAAGGAAAAGCAAAATTGGATGAAATTTAATTGATTTTTCAATTAAAGATATAAATGAATTTAACTAAAATTTCTATAATTAGATATATTAATTTTTTATTGATATTTCTCTTATATTTCTTATTAAAAGAATATATTTTAATAATTCGGGCTAATAATGCGAATAAGAGCAATCACTAACGGACAAATAATCCCTTTCTTGTATAAAAATGAAACGATCTTATCCTTCATGCAAGAAAATCTTCAAAACTTTTCGAACTTAAACAATGAGCTAATTAATGCTTTCGAAGAAATCGGAGTACAAGTTCAAACTAAGCGATTTTGCTCTCAACCTCTTTTTAGCTATGATAATAAATTGTTTTATGAAAAAAATTTAAAAGAGACTTTAGTTGATATAAAAAACCAATTAAAATTTTTACAAGATATGTTTAAAGACTATGGATTTGACTATTTTGCGTGTTGTATGATGCTTACACACCAACTTCCGGAGCTAGGAATCTTTGAAAGACTTTTATTAAATGAAGTGCCAACTTTTATTAAAAATACGGATAATTTCTTTACTTCTTTACCAGTAGCATCCACACGAGAGGGATTAAATATATCTGCTATAAAATCTGGTGCTAAAATAATAAAACAATTATCTGAACCAGATCCATTTAAAAATCTAAATTTTTGTATATCTGCCAATGTAGGATCTAACTTTCCATTTTTTCCAGCAGCATATCATTTTTCAGATAAACCAGCATTTTCTCTTGCGTTAGAAATGGCAGACGAAGTAATTGATGCAATTGAAAAGTCAAATAGTTTAAAAGAGGTGCAATTTAATTTATTATCAAAATTTAATCAAATTTATGATGATATTACAAAAATTGGGGAGAAATTTGGACGAAAATTTGATGTTGAGTTTAAGGGAGTTGATCTTTCTCCTGCACCTTTTCCAGAGGCGGATAAAAGTATTGGGACTGCAATAGAAAAGTTGGGAATTGAATATTTCGGAGCTATTGGAACTCTAACCGGAGTTGCTTTAATAAAAAATTCAATACCGGTTGATAAAGAGAAGGTTATTGGGTTTTCAGGCTTTTTTCAACCTATTTTAGAAGACTATATTTTATCAAAAAGATTGTCTGAAAATAAATTTAACTTGGATTCTCTTCTATTATATTCTACTATGTGTGGTGCAGGTTTAGATGTTGTCCCATTGCCAGGGGATATTACCGAACAAGAATTATTTTATATTCTATTAGATCTATGCACTATTTCAGTTAGACTGAATAAGCCATTAACGGCTCGTTTAATGCCAATACCTGGAAGAGGTGTGGGTGATAAAGTTGAATTTGATTTTGAATATTTTGCTCCTTCAAGGATTATTGACTTTAGAAGATTATCCGGTGAAAATAAGAATGACCTATTTAGCAAAAATGAAAAATTTTTCAAATTTCTGTAATAAAATTTTTTTGGATGATATGAATACTTCTTATTTGAAGAGAAAAAAAAAAATTTGACCTATGTTAGTGTTGTAACAAATGAATAAGAAGAGTAAAAACAAGAATTTATTATTTTTTAATGAAGCTATAGAATATTTTGATAAATTTACTTCTCAAGACATTTTATCAAATGAAACTGTTAGCGAAAATAATTATAATACTAATTTTCTAAGAGATGCAATGCTAAATGAATTAGATAATTTAAAGACAATAATCGAAAGTAATCCAGATTTTAAATTAGAAGCTTTATCAGAAGGAGAAAAACAAAAATTTCGGAAGTTTATCAAGTTTTATTCTCTCTGTCCCCTTTGCGGAGGATTTAATCACTATTTTAACTTGAAACAATTATTTTTTGATAAAAATAAAAAAAATCTTATAGAAACATTAATAAAATTCATGAATGTTAAGAATAAGAATTATAATTTTAATCTTAATTTTGGAATTTCTTGTTGCGATTGTTATCAAAAAATGATGCAAAAATAGTAGAAAAAAAAGTATTATCCTAAGTACTCTACTACTTGTCCACTTTGAGTGATTTCAAAATAAATATTATTGTCTTCTTCGATTTTTTTAACACAAAAAGCTTTAACTAGGTAGTCCATATTGTAATTAAGCGAAGATTCATCATTTATTAAGTTTTTATCTAAAAGAGCGTCTAACAATTCTTTTTTAGAAATTTTTTTAGCCTTATTAACTATATTTAGAATTTCGCGTCGCGTAGGGTGATTTACTGCTTTAAGATATAAAGAGTGTAAGTACTTTGTCCCTTCTACTGTTTTACCATACTCTTCCATTGATTCATAGTTTTTAAAATCAAATTCATCAGGCATATCTTTGACAAAGACTCATAACAATTAAGTTTTGCCTTAAAGATACTTGTGGTTTTTAAAGATAAATTTATAAGGTTTTATAGGAGTTTAAGCAACAAGAAATTTCTGAAAAGTTGGGTAAATATGGAAAAACCTAAAATTTTGAATGGAGCTAAAATTGAACCATTTACAAACAAGGAGAAAGTTGCAAATAAGATCGATAACTTATGGAATCATAATTCTTCATATACAGGCAAATTTAAGAATGAAAAAAAAAAGCTATTAATAAAATTAGAATCTTCAGGAAAAGAAACAAGAAAAATTTCTTTGAAATTAGAAAGTAGCAGTTCTAGTGTAAATTCCAGTAATTATATTCTCTTATCTGAGCTTTTAAAAGAATTTTTCAAGGGAAATAATAATCAGAAATAATCATTTTATCTTGAATAGTTAAAAATCAATATAACAAACTAAATTTCGTTTATAGTACAAAAAAAAAACAAAGAACTATAAGCAAAAATATTATATGTTTGGACTCTTATTTTTTCATTAATTTTAATTTAGTAATAATTATTTAGATGAGATTATAAAATGGATTATAATGAAATTAAAAATCTCTTGGGCTCTAAAGCAGATGAGCTTTTGAATCACACATGTGTAGGTATTCCAAAGGAAATGATTCATGCTCCTGGTCCTGATTATATAGATAGAGTTTTTGAACACACAGATAGAAATAATTTAGTTTTAAATAATATGGGAAGACTCTTTAATCAGAGAGGCAGATTAGCTGGAACAGGATATCTTTCAATTTTACCCGTGGATCAAGGTATTGAGCATACAGCTTCAGCAAGTTTCGCGATCAATCCATCATATTTTGATCCGGAAAATATAATCAAATTAGCTATTGATGGAGGTTGTAGTGCTGCTGCTTCTACTCTTGGAGTATTAGGCTCTGTTTCAAGACGATATGCTCGTAAGATTCCACTAATCGTAAAAATTAACCATAACGAGCTCCTTTCTAAACCTAATTTATCTGATCAAACGCTCTTTGCTAATGTTGACCAAGGATGGGATATGGGTGCTGCTGGAATTGGTGCGACTATTTATTTTGGTTCTCCAAATTGTAGGCGTCAAATTCAGGAAATTAGTGAAGCTTTTAGATATGCACATGAATTAGGTCTAGTTTGTATATTATGGACTTATTTGAGAAATACTGAAGAGTTCATTAAAGATGGAAAGGATTATCATACTGCAAATGATTTAGAAAGCCAAGCAAATTATCTCGGAGTAACTATTGAAGCGGATATCATTAAACAAAAGTTATCTACTACTAATAGAGGTTTTCTTGATTTAAATTTTGGAAAAACTGATAAACTAGTTTATGAAAAATTAGCTGTGGACAACCCATTAGAATGGAATAGATTCCAAGTTGCCAACTGTTACATGGGACGCATTGGTCTAATTAATTCCGGAGGACCTTCTGGTGATAATGATCTAGTAGATGCCATAACTGCTGCAGTTATTAATAAACGCTCTGGAGGTATGGGATTGATCCTTGGTCGTAAGGCATTTAAAAAACCTACACCAGAAGGAATTAAAATACTCAACGCAGTTCAAGATGTATATCTATCTAAAGAAATCACTTTAGCATAATAAAAGTTTTCAATCTTTTTTTCTTCTTTTTTTTAGATTAAATTAAAATTAAAAATGTATATTATTTTATTGATACTAAAGAAGAATTTCTTCATAGGAATATTATGAGAAGAGATAAGAATTTCAGGCCTGATCCTAATTTAAATCCTTATAAGGCAAGGGAATCACCATCTGGTACTAGGGAAACCTTTATTGATTTTAATACACAAAGAGTTTGCCCCGCTTGCGGAAAAGCAATAAAAATTTCATATAATTTCTGTAAGTATTGCGGGGTTGATCTTAGTGCAATTGAACCTATTGGGAATTCTGATGAGATCTCAAAACAATTAGCAATAACAGCTGTTACTGATCCCGACCCTGAAGTCAGAAAAGAAGCTGTTGATACTTTAGGAGATTTTGGAGAAAATAATGTTTTAGGTGTTCTCACGTTTGTTTTATTAAACGATCCAGATGAGAATGTACGTAAAGAAGCTGCTGGCGAATTAGGAGGTCTACATCATCCGTACAGTATGGAAGTACTCGCTAAAGCTTTAAAAGATGAAAGCCCTTTAGTAAGAAAGGAAGCAATAGAAGGGCTAAAAAAAATTAAAAAAAAGACCAAACCAAAGAAATTCGATGAGGGAAAACCAGAGAGTAGGGAGAATAAAGAAGATAAACAAAAACCAGAAGAAAAATCAAAAGAAAGTAATACTGAAGGGTTTTAAAAAGTATAATATTTTTTCCTATCTTTAAATTTTAATATAGAAGGATTTTTATTCGGATAAGATTTTAATCGTCAATACTCGGAATTTTTGGTAGTTGTCTTCGACCATTTGGTTTACTCTCTTTGGATTTCTCTAATATTTCTATTATGTCGGCTTTTCTTGCATTAGTAGGTAAGTCTATTTTTTTTTCTTCGGCGTAACTTTTAAGATCTTTTACAGTCATAGAATTAAAATCCGCTTTTTTTGTTGGAGCAGTCTTTATTGAGGGTGTATCCATTGAAGTTGGTTTGGTTGGCATTGGAGTTAAAGAGGATTTTTGCTTTGTTTTTGACTCTGTAATGGATTTCACGGTGGTCGTCTTTTTTGGAGTACTCTCCAATTCTTCTTTTTCTAATATTTCTACAGCTTCTACAATGCCTTTTGTTTCATTAAAATATATCCTTAATACATGATTATCTAATTCAATGATATCTTTTGGAACTTTTTTAACAGGTTCCCACGTAGTTTCTACAACTTCTTCTCCGAAGACTTTAGCTGATTTTGAAACTGCGGCTAATAGGGTATGACCTAAAATTAGATTTAGTCTTTTATAACTATCAGTAATTTCGTTTTTTAGAATTCTATCTTTAATTTTTTCCTGGTCCTCTTTTGATAGGCCGGCGGGGGTTTTAGTCATAGGTTGAGTCGGGTATTGAGTTCTAGGTCTTGGTTTAGGGAGACTTGTAGATTTAGGGACACGGGGGGTAACTACATTGCTGGTAGTATCTTGTAAAGCAGGAGAGAAATATTCTTCCTCTTTTGTTTCAGTCACCTTTGGAGCAACATCTGTAATAACTGCTTCATTCATTTTTTCCCGATCGATGTTCCGGATATATCGCATATCAGCCAATCGTTCAGTCACTTCCATGGATTCTAATTGAAACGCACTTAAAAATTCATTAGGTTCATCACCAGCATCCACGGAAACGATTTTACATCTATGATAACTCGCATCCTTCCTTAACTCTTCTTGGAGTTCTTGAGCCACTCTAGAACTAATAAATCTTTTTCGAACGGGGGATTTTGGTCCCTTCCAAATGAAAATTCTTCTTAAATCTTCACGTACTATTACAAGTACTTGTTCTGGATGCAGATTGGACTGAAGGTCTTCTTCTGCTATACTTACTTTGTTTTTATCTCCGGAATCATCCAGTTCATAAACCATGAATGTTTCATATTCTGTCATTTTTCTACAATATGGATATCCTTTATTTATAAGTTTAATTAGTGTATGAAAATTTATTTAATTATATTTAAAATTTCTTTTCAAATGAATTAATTAAAGAAAATATAAATTACATTTATAAAAATTTAGCGAAAAAATAAATTTAGTATGTATGAAGTACATTGTTTTTTGATAATTTTTCGGTAGAACGATTCATTTTTAATTGTAAAAAAAAAATGTTGGAATTAATCAGTAGTCATGAAGAACATTATCAATAGAGAGCACAAATCCTAGCAAGATCCTTCTATCTGTCTCGTTATCAAGTATCCTTAATGCATATGTATCCTTAAAATCCAATAATCCACCAAGAAATATATCTCTCCACCTATCAGCTTTCTCAATTTCCGCAATTAATTTTCCTGACATGTCAGTAACTTTATAAGACCACCCCATAAATTTTCCTTGAGCCTCAAAATATCTCTTCCCATTAACATCTTCTAAGAAAAATTTCGGACGGAAAATTGAAGTTATTTTTTTCTTAATTCTAGCTATCATATTCCCATATGGATCTTTCAAATCCTGGGCACCGCGAGCTGAGACAATCTTGGCGTGAATTGTAGCTGCAATAGTACCATCTAATTCAATTAATTCAACTCTGCGTCTTATGCTTAAGATAACTCTTCGCATTTTACCTATTACCTGATTTTTTTCATCTAAGATGTCACCGCTGCCCCAATCCCAGTATTTTTCTTTTAGGATATAATAATTGCGGTTAATATCAAATAATCCTCCGGGACGATCATATGTTTCAAATCCTAATGTTGTTATGGGAGTACTTGTTGATGGTATAGAAGCAACTTCCCTTTGTTCTTGAGTAGAGGGTATTGTTGAACCACATTTCTCACAGAAGTTCTGATGCTCAGGATCTTTAATTTCAGCCCCACAATCTTTACAATACATTTAAATTTCTCTTTTTAATTTTTTTATGATACAAATGGTAACTTGTTTTAATAAAGTTTAGTGAAAGAAGATTTTGCGATTATCCTTATCAAAATGTTTTAATTGAATAAGGTTTATTTAATATTAATATTAAACAATTAGGAAAAGAGAATGTCAAGTATTAAGATTCCACAGCTGTTAAAACTAAAAGACTATGTAACTTTTATAGGAACTAGTCTTGGAATAATAGCTTTAATTTGTGCATGTATTGGTACTCGTGCCATACTTTCCTTAGGATTTTTTTTAATTTCTATCTCAACAGGGACAGATATGTTTGATGGCTATATTGCCCGTAAAACAAACACAGTGAACGAAATAGGAAAGGAGTTAGATTCATTAAGCGATTCATTAACATTCGGTATAGCACCAGCTGTATTAACTTACCAAAGTTTTAAAACTGGTAGCTTATTTGATATAATTCTAATAATTGGCGCAATTTGCTTTGCTATTGGAGCAATACTTAGATTAGCACGATTCAATATATCTGAAGTTCCGGGATACACGGGAGTGCCCACTCCTATTAGTGCTTTACTACTAACTGTATATTTCTATGCTAATTATTTTTATGCTTTTGGAATGGGTGGTATCGAATATCCTTTTCCAGAATTTGCTTTATACTTAATCCCTGCTTTTATGATTCTGATTGCATGGTTTAATATTACTACTTATATCAATTTCGGTGAAAAAGATAAAACTATTTATATCGTCTTTCTAATTATTGCCCCCTTATGTCCAATTTTTGGTATTATTGGAATTTTAAATCCTAACTTTTTAATTTCAATGATTGTCTCTGTTTTCTTTCTAATCTCTTTTATAACTGCTCTGATTTTTATCATTCGAGGATTCTTTTTATATGCTTCAAAAAAATGAAAATAATTAATATCTTAAAAATAAAGAGATAAGAAAAATTGTTGATTGGAAAGATTTTTTAAATTAGTTTTTGCTTCCAACTTTCTATGTTCTCGATAATTTGTTTTGTATCGTTTTCATTTAAAAAATTGTCACTGAATCGATATTGATTTATTAAGCTTCTTAATTTATGCAAAGTAACAGAAAATCCTCTTTTTTCAAGAACAAGATCAGCAATTTTTTGGAGTTCTTCACTAAATTGTTCTCCTTTTATATTATGTAATTTTTGAACCAGATTATTAAAGGCAGTGTTGATTAATACACCAGCTTCATCTCTTTTTTTTCTGGTAGATGATGATACAAATTTAATTTTTTCCTGTAATTTTTGTTTTATTTCTTCAATTTGCTCTTGAGATTTAGATAAACGGGATGGTATTGTTTGTGGCACAGTAATAGTTTCTTTTTTAGTTTTTAGAGATTTTTCATCCTTAACATTAGCTGGTCTTTGTTCTATCCTTACAGATTGAAATTTAGGCGTTGTTATTGGTTTAATCTTCTTAGATGCTTCTGATTCTGCTTTTTTAACAGTTTTAGGCTTAATTTCCGGAGTTTGAGCTTTCTGTGAAGCGTAGAATGTATCCGAATAGGCATTTTCCCATGCTTTTTGTACTATTGGACTTAATAATTCTATTAATGGTTTGAAATTGCTACCTATTCCAATAAAGTCATTTAACGTATCCTTTGCGTCTTGTTGAATAACACCAATAGTAATTTGAGTGTCATCACCTTTTAAAGCGATTAAATTCTCGTTTTCGAGAGTTTTATATATTACATTTGTAATAGAACTGAATTTTTTAACACTGCTATTTGTATGTGGTTCTGATGATGCAATTTTTATTTTTAAACTTCTTGGGATTTTTTCAAACTGTTCAACTGCTAAATGATTCTCGAGTTGTGGAATTATAATTGTCAATTCCTCCTTAGTAGTCGTAATAATTTTTTGTATTTCTTCATTTATTTTTGTAAGGCTATTAATAGACCAAATATTTTCTATTGATAATTTCTCAGAAGATCTCATTTCTTGAAAATATTCTTTTAAGAGTTTTTCTACAGGTCTATTCAAACCTGAAACTTCATTTATAGAATTTTGAATAACTATATTTAAATTTTCACTTAATTCTATTTCAAGATTACCCATTTCAGTAGAAAGAAAGTCTTTATTTTCTTTAAGCAATTCGTGGATTTTATTCATTTTAGTTTCAAAATTATTTAACATGTTAAGTAGTATCAATTTAAAATCATCACGATATTGAAATGTAGCATTTATCAATTTTTCTATTGGTTTAGCAGTTGTTTCAAATTTTTCTTCAATTAACTCATGCAATTCCAAAGAAAATTCTTGCACCATTTTATCTAGTTTTTCTTTAAAAGTTTGCTCAACAATTGTGACTACTTCTTCTTTGTGTTTTTTAAAATCTAATGCGTTGATTTCCTCAGTTATTTCTGATTTAATCCCTGAGATTTCTTTCATTAAATTAGCATAATTAGTTTGTGTTACTATTTTTATTTGTTGATCTAATTCGGAGATATCCTTACTTAAATTTTTTAATTCTTCCATTCCTTTTACGATATCTTCTATTTCTTGCTTCTGTATTATTGTATCTTCTTCAATATCTTTTCTCGATTCTTGGAATGAATTAAGAATTGCATCTAATTGGATAACATTATTTTGCTGAAAAGTCTGATTTACTGTTTTAACCAATAATTCTCGAATTGCTTCTTTTATACCTTCTAAGTTTGCATTTATATTTTCATAGTAATTTATGATCGGTAGAATTGGTGGAATTGCTAAATAATGTAATAATATCTCTTGTTTTTGAGGAATTAATTGAATTAATAACCCTCCATTTATTAGCTGAGTCAGATTTTCTTCAAATTTATCTTGAGATAATTTTGGAATTATTGAATATAATTCATAATATGTAAGAGGAGATCTTCCTAATGATTTTAGGTAAATCTTGATTGCTTGATTCGAAAGTTGTAATTTTTTTAAAAAATCCTCCATCTATTTATCACCAACATACTTCACATATATTATATTTTTCTTAATCTTTTCTAAAAAGTTTTAAGGTTTTTATCTTTTTAAAAAAAATTTTAAGGAGGTTTTATTATTATGATCAATAAGAAAATAACTGTTCTCTCTTGATTTTTATTAATTTAATGTGAAGAAAATGAAAGAAGATGTGTATTTTTACTTAGATTTAACAAAAGATCTACTTAAAAAAAAAGAAATTGTAAAAGCTATAAAATACTACATTGAGGAAAAAAATAAAATAAATATAAAGAGCCATTATTCTCTGCTTATTTTTCAAGAAGAAGGGAATCCAATATTTATTACTGATAAAAAAGATGCTGGGATAATTACAAATTCTATTGAAGAAAACTGGAGACTTCGACCAAAAAAGCAAAGTTTCTTTGAAAATGGTTTGTTCTATATTTTTTCTTACATAGCTGAGAAAGTTAGAAAAAAATCTAAATTTAGTAGAATAATAGTAATAACAGATACTCCATCTGATTTGTCGGAAGACTACCAAGAAGCTCTATTTAGTCTTGTTTCAAAGATAAAAAATTTTCCAACTTTTATAGATATAATTAGAGTTTCTATAGAGGATCAACGGTTTTTTAGCGATGATGTAAAATTAAACATGCTGGCGGCTGACACGAAGGGTGGAATATTTTACATTTCTCAGAGAAAAGAGTTCTCTGATGTTATCAAGAAATTAGTAAAAACCAAACAATTTACAAGCACTTTTGTTGATCAACCAGATCGTATCATGATAAGTAAGGAAGATTATGCATTTTATAACCATTTGGCTAAATCTTTAAAAAAATCGGAAGCAACGATGGAAAAATTAGTGTGTCACTTTTGTAATGAAGAATTATGTCCAATTTGCACTGACATATATGATATACCATTAATCTGTGAGGATTGTAACACTAGTTTTCACAATTGTTGCATTACAAATTATACTATAAACCACAATATTGGCATTCCAAATATTTTACGTTGCCCTAATAAAGAATGCGATGTACTCATTAAAATAGATGAAGATGAAATTATTGAAGTTTCTGGGGAAGTAGAAGTGAAAACAGTTAAAGATTTCATGGCAAAAGAGGTATTAGATCAAATTCCTAAACGACTTTCTAAATTAAAACCCCTACCAAAATCTACCACCCCTATTACACAAATTGAAAGTGAAAAATTAGATTCAATACCGGATACTAATAATTTTGATACTGAAGGTGAAGGCATAAAAACAGTCCATGTTGGGGGTTTTTTTGGGAAAGCATACACAGTTAAAAAAATAGATGATAAGATTGTCTATGAAAGAGTGTCAAAACAAGCGACTTTCAAATCTAATACCACAAGTCCTGGTAAAATAAAAATTGTGAGCCCTTCTAATACGGAGATTCCTAACAGAACAAAAAAACTACCTAATTTTGTAATTTGTCAACAATGTGGAACACAAGTAAATCCTAACCAAGAGAAAAAATGTCCGAATTGTGGTTTTAGGATATTATGAAGTTTTAATAATAAATTTTTGATTATACTATTGTTAAATAAAATTTAACGTAAATCAGAAATATAATAAATAAAAATAAATACAACTTCTAATATTATTTCTTTATAATTTAAGGATATTTTTCATAGACTCTTATAATAATTAGATACGAAGATGTTAACCCGTTCAGACTCAATAGATTCAGAGGAATTCATCTTTTATATTGATATAATCTCAGGTTTTCTTAAGAAAAAATCGTTAATGAAAGCAATTAATTCTTTCATTAAAGAAAAAGATAAATTTAACGCTTTAAGTTCCTATGGGGTTGTAATCTTCCAAAAGAATGAAAATCCAATAAATGAATATGATATAAAAGATTCTGACATTGTATTAAATGCAATTAATGACGCATGGGACACACGAGAAACAGCTCAAAGTTATTTAGAGAATGGATTATATGAAATTCTAGCCTATATTTTTAGAAAAAGCAGAGAATCTAGGAAAAATTATCGTGTTATTATTATTTCAGATGCACCTAGTAAATTATCTGAAGATTATTATAACGCACTTTACGATTTACTAATTAAAGCGAAAAAATTTTCTGCTTTTATTGACATAATTCGAGTCGGAAATGAAAAGTTTTATGAAGATGATGTAAAACTCAAGGTTATTTCTAGTGAAACCCATGGTGGTATGTTCTATTGCCAAGATGAAAAACTCTTGCAAAATATTTTAGGTTCTTTGGTTCAAAATAAAAATGAATTTAAAATAATAAAAACTGATGAAATAGATCGTGTTTTAGCAGAAGATAAGGTATTTTATGAAAGACTTGCTGTTGATCTTATAAGTTTGTCACCTGATGATGAAGAAATATGTACAATATGTGAACAAAAATTATGCCCTATTTGTGAGGCTCATTCTGATGAGATACATAAGTGTTTTAACTGTAGTGCTAAGTTTCATAGTTGTTGTGCCGCAAAATACTCGCTTGCTAAGAATATAGGCTTTCACCACATTTTTCGATGCCCTCAATGTGAAACTTTGTTAAAATTAGATGAGGAATATGTCAATATGGTCTATGAAGAAGAATTAGAGGAAGAATACCCCGAGATCGAAACAGAAAGAGTGATTCCACCCGAACCTGAAGAATTAGAATACGAACAAGAACAGTTTGAAGAAGAAATCAGTTCAGAAGGATTAAAACCACCTACTCCTCCCTCAGAAGCCACAAAAAAGGTAAAGGTTGGAGGATTCTTTGGTAAGGAAATTGAGATTAACTTGAAAAAGGAGTCGAAGCCTACAGCTGAAGCTCAACAACCGATTGGGGAGATGGAAAAGCCAGTTTCCATTACTACTTTAAAACCACCAAGGAAAAGAGGAGTAGGATCAATTAAATTATGTAAAATCTGTGGTGCTACACTCCAAAATACTAATAATTGCCCAATTTGCGGAGCTAAAGTCGATTAAAAATCAACATGTTAGAGAATTTCTAAATCCTCAATAAGATAAACTCCTAAAATATTAGTTTCCTTTACTGCACGAAATTCCTTTTTCATGGTAAAAGCATATTCTCTCAAGACTTTCAAGATTTCAATTATCTTGTCTTTATGGAAATCATCTAAACTTATAGAGACTTTTTTTTCTGTATTATGATTGAAAAAATGAAAGAAATAGATATTAAATGGTTTAAGCTCAATTTTCTTTAATCTTACTTCGATTTTTTCAAATTCAGACCAATAGATAAGATTTAGATTTATTAGGTAGCAGAACTTCGATACCTTCATTTGATATTGAAAATTTTCTGAGTTTTCCTGGAGAATTTGTAGCAACATAATAATAATATGAAATAAAGATAATAACTAAAGCGATACTTAGTAAAGTGACGATTTGAGATTCGGGGAATCTAATCATAAAGAACATGTTTAAAATCCCAATTGAAGAGACAATCACCATAATGGCCCAACAGGGTATAATAAAATTACAGAATTTTTCTACAGAAAAATCAATTATATCCGTTTTTTCACTCTCCATTTCCTAAACTTACTTTAATTAAGTTCACTAATAAACTTTAATGATAAATTTTTCAATGGTAGAGATATTAATTTAATCATATAAGCTGTATACTTATCATGGTGAAACAAGTGGGCGTAATCATTCGAGATATGATTTTAAAGTTTGGATAATAATTAAAAAGCAGCATTGATTGGAAAGTATAACACGATTGCGAGGATAGCTGACATCGGAAAGGTTAATAACCAAATTGCGACTATTTTCCACAATCCTTTTTTCATAGGAGCATTACTCGCTTTTGATAATCCTACTAATGAGGCTACAAGCATATGAGAACCCGAAAGAGGAATCTTTTGAATTGTACCAATAAGCATAACTGCGGCTGTTGGCACTTGTGCGGCAAATGCCGTACTTGGGCGAAGCTCAGTCATTTTTCCTAAGTTTTTTATGACTATTCTCCCTAATACCACAATTCCTACCGCCAAGCTAAATCCTGTCATAATTAATAATGCAGTTAGATTAAGATCACCTTCAATTCCAAATACTATTCCAACTGCGTTGGAGCAATCATTTCCTGCTCTTGAGAAGGCTGTAATGCAAATTACAATCAAGATTATAAAGGTATATATATTCTCTGATCTTTCATAATCTTTGAATCCATTAAAATGCTTAATTTTGTACCTATTAAAAAACTTAACAACGAAATATGTTACTAAAAAACCGACTACGGGAGATAACAACCACCACATACTCATATATAAAATTGTACCCCAATTCACACCGTTTCCTCCTCCTAACATCAAACCAATTCCAATAATTGCTCCAATTGTAGCATGAGTTGTTGAGATTGGAAGACCCAAAGCGCTAGCCGAAATTAACCAAATAGCAGTTGAGATTAATATAGTCAAAACAACAGCATTTTGGCTAATACCAGTGTCCTCATAATCTATTACTAAAATACTCCCCCCTACTGATTTAGCTACACCTTCTCCTAAAAAGACAGCCCCTAAGATCGCGAATATCGCTGCCAGAATAAGAATTTGTTTCATATTAAGAATTCTTGATCCATATAAAGGGGCCATAGTCTCATCATTTCCACCAATTGCGATGGCGATCACGATGGATATTACTAAAAATATCATTATAATTACTGTTGGATCCATGCTATCTTCTTCTCCCTTTAAATGATGTGCTTGATTTCTATTTACTTGGATATTTTACAATTAAGCTTCTTAGAAAATCACTAATCTCTTCAGCTCTGACAACCATATCGAATATTTTTATGCATATTTTTGATGTTAGATATACTCGAAGGGATTTTTCTTGTGGTTTTTGATACACTAAATCTAAAATTTTAAATTTAGCTTCACGAGCAGTTCTCTTTAGTTCCTCGATGTGGAAACTTTTTTTATAAGCGGTTTTAAAATCTGTTTCCATAAGGTTTACCATTTCCACTAAATTTTCAATTGCTTCTTGATATAAATCGTTAAGTGTTTTCATATTTTCTTTAATATCCTCAAAGATTTCGAATGGGTAAACTTTTAGTCCCAATGCCAGCTCTTCTGAGTTATCTGAAACCATATCTAAATACTTTATTAATCGATAACGATCTTCAACTAAAAAAGGAAGTGCTCGCTTATCTTTATAAAGAAGATCTATGTATTTTTCTTTAGCACGATCCGCATTATGTTCACATTGAATTACTTCATCTATTTTACTCTTATCTAACTTACCACTAATAAGTTCATTAATACAATCGTGGAGTAAGCGTGAACCTTTTAAAACTTCTGATTGAAATTCATTTGCTGCATTTAATAGTTGATTTCTCTTTTCACTTTTTAACTTTAACTTCATTCTAATCACATTAAGAATTACTTAATTTTTAATCTAATAGGATATAATATTCATACTTATCATTTATTTCTTAAAAAAAATTGTATTTTTTCTTTGGCAATGAAGAGTTTTAGATTAAAATCGAAAAAAATATTATATAATTACAATTTTAACACTTTAAATACGTTAATTAAAACTTCTCTTGCCATTTCTTGAAATTAAATTAGGAGATATAATATTTGATCCGAAAGTTCAGACATATTGTGTAAGTCCTAATTATAAGTGTCCAAGCTATGGG
>JAHQWI010000152.1 GCA_029856085.1 Promethearchaeia archaeon
AGGTAAGAGAAATTATGAAATTAATCCTTTTGATTATGAAAACTTTGAAGCCTTGTATAATAATAAAGATTCTGAACCTTGGTTAGTGATAAAAAATAAGCGTGTTGAAGTCCTTAACCTTAATTTTTTCAATTGGAAATTTATTAAGGAGCATGAGGAAATTCTCGATTCCCTTTCAAAATTGAAATATTTGGATATCTATCTCAATATACTTAGAAAATACAATAATTATAATTCTGATTATAGCGAAGTTCCAGAATCAATTGGTAAATTAAAATCTCTCAAAAAGTTAGTATTAGCAGGAAATAATCTTCAAACTATTCCTGAATCAATAAAAAACTTAAATTCACTTTCAGAGCTAAACTTAAGTCATAATCAATTTCAAAAAATCCCTCAAATTTTAAAATCGCTTAATTCCCTTGAGCAATTAAATATGAAGTATAATAATATTCGAAGTGTTCCTCAATCAATGAAGAATTTTGTGAATTCACTTGCAGATTTTAAACTATAAATACGAGTCTTAGATAATTAGTTAAATTTTAAAATTGAGAATAATATCATTAATTAATTTTTATTAATATAGTGATGATAATGACAAATGGTAAAAAAATTAAGGGTGGCGATGTTTTAGTTAAATGCCTTTTAGAAGAAAATGTTAAGTATATATTTGGGATAGTAGGTGGTCAACTTTTAACGATATATGATGCAGTACATCGCTGGGGCAGAGAAAAGGGGATTAATACAGTAATGTTTCGTCACGAACAAGCAGCTGCACATGCGGCAGATGCGTGGTCTAGGATAACTAATACACCAGGTGTGTGCATGGGAACAGTTGGTCCTGGGGCCCTTCACCTTGTTCCTGGTGTAGGCGCGGCGTGGGCAGATAATATTCCTGTTGTGGCGATAGTACCTCAAGTTAATATCGATGTTGCAGACAAATTTGCTCTGCAAGGGAATCTAAATCAGGTTTCATTATTTAAACCAATTACGAAATACCAGAAAAGTGTAAGGAAGATTGAAGAAATTCCGGATGCAGTTCAAAAGACCTTTAGAGAAGCTACTGGGGGACGTCCAAGGCCAGTATTATTAGAAATTTATCCTGATGCTCTTGGTGAGAGTGTAAATGAAGAAGAAATCCCAATTTTAAAAGCAGAGCAATATAGATCTTTAATTAAACCTGCAATTCCTAAAGAGTCAGTTAAAAATGCATTAGAATTATTGTTAAACGCCAAAAAACCTTTGATTGTATCAGGGGGAGGAGTATCTCGAGCAGAAGGTTGGAAAGAACTACAAGAATTTGCAGAATACACACAAATTCCTGTTATTACATCAACGATGGGAATTGGTACGATTCCAAGCACTTCAAGTGCATATCTAGGATTTTCAATGTCGATAGCCAGCTATTTTGCAACCAGTCAAGCAGATGTAGTTTTAGCTCTAGGTTGTAAATTCTCTTTCACGCTAAGATATGGGCAACCTCCTGTCTGGAATAAATCACAAAAGTTAATCCATGTTGATATCGATCCAACTATAATTGGGAGAAATAAACCAATTACAATGGGGATCATAGGTGATTGTAAATTATTCTTAGAACAGATCCTTGACGAAGTAAAAAAGACCCCGAAAATAGAACAGAGAGAATGGTTATCTTCTCTTACTAATAATAGAAAAAGTATAATTAAATCAAGGGTTAAAGTATCGACTAGTAATGAGATCCCAATAAAACCTGAAAGAATGATTAAAGACGTTTATGAATTTATGGATGAGGATGCTATTTTAATAATTGATGGTGGGAACCTTGCAGTGCATGCTTTAGAGCAAATAGATTTCTACAAACCACGAAAACCCCTTTCAACTCTTCAAGCTATTGGTATGGGTCATCTTGGAACTTCTGTTCCATATGGGATTGCTGCTAAACTAGCTAAACCAGAAAAACAGGTAATTTCAATTTCGGGTGATGGGAGTTTTATGATCAACATTCATGATCTAGAAACAGCGGTAAGGCTTGGTTTAAAAAATCTTATATATGTTATAGGTAACAATAGTGCTTGGGGGATGATAAAAACTGAGCAAGAATTTCGTTATCAGAAACGTTATATAGATGTCGACTTTGGAGATTTCGATTATGGTCGCTGTGCTGAAGGTTTTGGTTGTTATGGCGAAGTTGTAACCGACCCAAATGAAATCACAGCTGCCCTTAACAGAGCTAAAAATTCAGGTAAACCAGCAGTGTTAGATATAAAAATAAAATATGAAATCCCAGAATTAATGAAAATAGCAGCAAGCCAGGGCGGTTTATAACTAGAATTTTAAACTACTACGACTAAATTTCTTTTATTTTATTTCTTATAGCATTTTCAAATATATCTAAATATAAAAATTTAAGAGTATTATCAAGTATTATGATATTTTTAAATTAGAAGGTGATTAAATTGGCAGAAGAAAAGAAGATGATAAATGGGGGCGATGTTTTGATAAAATGCCTCCTTCAAGAAAACGTTAAATACATATTTGGCATTCCAGGTGGACAATTTCTGAATATGTATGATGCAATATACAAATGGGGTAAAGAAAGCGGTATAAAAACCATATTATTTAGGCATGAAGCAGCTGCCGCTCATGCTGCTGATGCATGGGCAAGAGTAACAAATATGCCAGGTATTTGCATTGGAACTGTAGGTCCTGGTGCTTTAAACTTAATGGCAGGTGTAGGTGCGGCATGGGCAGATAATATTCCTGTTGTGGCGATAGTACCTCAAGTAAATTCAAAATTTCAGGATTCTTTTACTTTACAAGGAAATCTTGATCAAGTTACAATGTACAAACCAATTACAAAGTATCAGAAAACCGTTCGTAAATTAGAAGAAATTCCCGACGCAGTTCAAAAGGTATTTAGAGAAGCTACAGGCGGACGCCCTCAACCAGTATTATTGGAAGTATTCGAAGATGCTTTTCTTGAAGAAATTGAAGAGAAAAGATTGGAAATTCTTGAAGTTGGGAGATACCGTGCTATTGCAAATCCAGGTATCAGTAGTGAATTAATAAAAAAGGCATTAGATCTCTTGTTAAAGGCAGAGAAACCTTTGATTATTTCTGGTGGTGGTGTTGCACGAGCAGAAGCATGGAATGAATTAAAAGAATTTGCAGAATATTTGCAAATTCCTGTAATAACTACTGTAATGGGTATTGGAACTCTTACGAATAGTTCAAAATGTTTATTAGGTGCTGCAGTTGCAGGACCTGGCTTGAAAGCAGCACCAGAAGCTGATGTTATACTAGCTCTTGGATGCAAGTTTTCATATACTTTAGCTCATGGTGAAGAACCGTTCTGGAAAAATTCTCAGAAATTAATTCAAGTAGATATTGATTCTTCGATAATAGGGCGTGCTAAACCGCTTACCTTAGGGATTGTTGGTGATGCTAAACAATTCTTAATTCAAAGTGTTGAAGAAATAAAAAACACCGAAAAAGTAGAAAGAAGAGAATGGTTGGAGAATCTTGTAACAATGCGACAAACCACTCGGGATAAAACAAACAAAAAAATTATGAAAGATAAGACACCCATTATCCCCAAAAGAATGATTAAAGAAATATTAGAAGTTATTGATGACGATGGTTTACTTATTTTAGATGGTGGTGATATTTCGGCGAGTGCGGTTGAACAAGTAGATTGGTATAAGAATAGATCTCCACTCTCAACTCTGATAGCCGTAGGCATGGGACAATTAGGCACTGCAGTTCCCTATGGAATTGGAGCTAAGCTAGCCAAACCAGACAAGCAAGTAGTTGCTATAGCTGGTGATGGTGCCTTTATGATTAATATTCAAGATCTGGAAACTGCAGCAAGACTGGAATTAAAAAATCTCATTTATATAGTTGCAAATAATAGTGCTTGGGGGATGATTAAATCAGGACAGAAACTGTTCATGGGAAAGCGATATATTGATGTCGATCTACCTGAATTTGATTATGCTAAATGTGCGGAAAGTTTTGGATGCTATGGTGAGGTTGTAGTTGATCCCAATGATTTAAAATCTGCGTTTGAAAGAGCAAAAAACTCAGGAAAACCAGCAGTTTTAGATGTTAAAATAGGTTTTGATACTCCTGATACGACTAAACTAATGGGAAGTATGGGGATCCTTTAGCTATTTTTTTTTATTTTATCTTTTTAACTAAAATTATAAATATATGTGTTATACTATGAAAGGAGTAATTTTTGAAGGGAAACATAAGATTTCAATTAAAGATGATTTAACAAAACCGGAAATAAATCCGGATGAAGTTTTAATTAAGGTAAAGAAAGTAGGTATTTGCGGGACAGGAGTTGGCTCCTATGAGAGTGGAGGGCCATATATCCCTGGTAACATTATTGGTCATGAATTTTCTGGAGAAATCATTGAGGTTGGTGAGAAAGTAAGAAAACTGAAAATTGGTAGTCGAGTGACTGTAAATCCTCAAATTCCCTGCCATGAATGTTATTATTGTATTCATGATCAAGAAAACAAGTGTAAGCTACAAAATTATGCACTTGGTACAACAGAACATGGTGCTATGAGAGACTATATTAACGTTAAAGCAGAAAGAGTTCATATTTTGCCCGATAATGTTTCTTATGAAAATGGTGCCATTGTAGAACCATTATCGATCGCAATAAACGCAGTTCAAGAATCTGATTTTAAAATTGGGGATAAAGCAGCAATTATTGGCGCAGGTCCAATCGGATTAATGGTGATTCAAGTATTACGTGTTTCTGGAGCTCAAAAAATATTTGTACTGGAACCTGTGGAATCAAAGCAAAAAAAAGCACTTGATGTAGGCGCTGATAGAGTTTTTAATCCTAATGCTTGGAATAAAATTGTAAGATTAACGGATAAAATAGGACCTGATCATGTATATGATTGTGTGGGATTATCATCTACTGTAAGTACTTCTCTATCTCTCATTAAGAAAGGAGGTTGTATAACAGTAATAGGAATGCATGATAGTACATATGAACTAAAGAACGCGGGGTTACTAACAATAAATAGCATTACAATGAAAGGAGTTTATGGCTACAAACAAGAGACTTTTAGAACAGCTATAAGTTTATTAGAACAAGGAAAAGTGAATGGTGAGGCAATTATTACAAACCGAATAAAAATAGAAGAAGTCCCCCAAATGTTTGAAAAATTAGCAAATCCTCCTCATGATGAATTAAAAGTTATGGTTGATTTTGAATAAAAGAACATATTTCCACTTTTTTTTCTATATTTTTTCATAAAAATATTTTAAGAATTTGAATTAATACTAATTATAAATATAATTTCTATTCAAATAATGGGAATTGACTAATATGGTAAATAAAAAAGGAGAAGTTCAATGCATAGATGATGAAATTTTAGAGAAGATGAATTTAAAAACTCGCTATAATTTCTTGAATAATAATTTAATGAGCATTTTAAAGCCTAGAAATTTCAATTTCTTGAGAAAGGTAGAGAAATTTTTTATTAGGTTTGAAGAAAAAAATAATATCACTCATAATGAAGATTGTTATGAGTGGATACCTGCAATTGGTGAGGAAGGTTTAGTTACAAGAATAAATAATTTCACAGAGTTAGATTTAAATTTCGAACCATATGGAATGACTGCGGAATTCATGCGATGCCTTGCTACCGATTTCTTTGATCCCCAACTTACCATGGCTATGGGTGCAAGCATCTTAGTAGTAAATCCAATCATGCTTCATCACGAGGACATTGACGTTCGGTTGAAAGCGTTAAGGGAATTGGTGACTGGGAAGAAAATTGGCTGTGTCTGCATAACCGAGCCAGAAAGAGGTTCTGACGCAGTCCACATGTTAACAACTTGTGATGAAAATGAAGATGGGAGCTTTACGCTTAATGGTGAGAAGATCTACCAAACAAATGGACCTAAAGCAGATTGGGCAGTACTATATGCGGCAAAAGAAGCAAACAATGGAAATACCATGGCCCAATTTTTAATTGATACATCTTGGGACGGATGGGAAGTAGAAAGATTAAATATTCCATGGACTCCAAGAGTACACATAGGTAAAGAAACACTAACAAACGTAAGGGTACCTAAAGAATATGTTTTAGGAGGCCCAGGACTTGGACGCGAACATCTTTTTGAAGGTTTGAATCTTGAACGTTTGGGAATAGTGATTCTTAATGTCTCGGAAGCTTGGAACGCAATCTCTCACGCTGCGATATATGTCAACATGCGTAAGCAATTTGATAAGGAAGTCTTGAAATATCAAGGAGTTGGGTTTCCTCTGGCAGAAATGTGGTCAAAAACCATGAGTTTAACATTAGCAACCTTACATATATGCCAAATAATTGATGAGAAAATGGAACAATTTGGAACTCTTCCAAAAAACTTTAATCTTGCTCTTGTCGTAACAGCATCTCAATTAAAATCTCAAAGTGCTAGCTTAACTGAACGCGTATGTTATGGATGTGCAAATTTGATGGGAGGGGCTGGTTTATGTGATAATACCTTAATGCAAGATTTATTAGGGATTTCAAGAATTCATCAAGTAGGGGGAGGAACTGATCAGATTCAGAAATATATCATGTCACTGGCTCTTAGGCAATTATTTAAAATGCTTTAATCATGAGACAATTTGAGCTAGAATTTATTTTGTATTTTGTATATGATTTCTTAGATCAAAAAAATAAAATAACTAATTGTACTGAAGAGCAAGAGGATCTATAATGAAGATAGAAGATTTAAGCGACGTTATTTATGAAAAAGAAGAAAATGGAATTTGTACGCTTACATTTAATATTCCAAAGAGGAGAAATGCTTTATCCTATGTCACATTCTTAGAGATTTGGACTGTTCTTGATGATATGGAAAAAGATAAGAATGCTAAAATACTCCTAATTACTGGTTGTAAGGAAGCTAATGCTTTTTCTTCGGGAGGTTATTTTAATATGAAATATGTTACATCTATTTCTCCAGAAATTATGAAGGAAATCGATTTAATGGATATAGCTCAGAAGAGATTATGTATGAAATTTTGGAATTTTAATAAACCAGTTATTGCTGTTATTAATGGATTAGCGGTAGGTATAGGGATTACATTGCCTCTAGTTGGCGCTGATTTGATTTACATGTCAGAAGATGCATGGTTAGGGTTTTATTTTGTAAAACGCGCAGTAATTCCCGAATTTAGCTCATCTTTTATCCTTCCTTTTTTAGTTGGTTTTCAAAAAGCAAAAGAAATTATATTTTTTGGTGATAAAATAACTGCTCGTGAAGCAGAAAATCTTGGATTAGTTAATAAAATATTAGCTCCTGATGATTTAATGCCTTATGCAAGAGAACAAGCCTTACGTTTAATTCCTCCCAAAACCCCTTCCCTATCTCTCAATCGAATGAAAAGGGTAATGCATGATTATTTTAAAGATATTTTGTCAAAAACATTGGATTTAGAAAATGAAGCACTTAGGGAATCAATGAAAACTAGTGATTTTAGAGCGGCAACAAAATCATTAACTACAAAAGAGAAACCTAGATTTAAAGGAAAGTGAATATAGTTATTATTTTAAAATTAATAGTGTAGTTTTTTTTTTCATCGAAACTCTTATTAAATGTGCTGGATATTTAATATTTTTATTTTGAAAGATTTATAAAAAAAGTTTTTTACAAAGAGAAAGTCGATATTATGAATACGAAGTGTAAATTTGTATTTGTTACGGGAGGTGTTATGTCTGGAATTGGAAAAGGCGTCGCTACTGCCAGTATGGGGAAAGTTCTTCAATTTCGGGGCTTTAAAATATCCGTGGTTAAAATCGATCCTTATCTAAATGTGGATCCTGGAACATTAAATCCCATAGAGCATGGGGAATGCTTTATTACAGAAGATGTGTGGGAATTTGAGCCCGTTTATGAATCTGATGAAAGATCATACCGGATATCAGAAATCGATCAAGATTTCGGTACGTATTCCCGAATACTGGGTATTGAGATGCACCCTTCTCATAACATAACATCAGGGCAAATATATCTTTCTACAATCCTTAGTGAAAGAAAGGGAAAATTTTTAGGAAAAACAGTTCAAATAATTCCACATGTTACTGATATAATTAAAGAAAGGTTAATGGAAATTGCTGAAAAAGAAGACCTGGATGTATTGTTAATAGAATGCGGCGGAACTGTAGGAGATTTAGAATCAAGTATCTTTTTAGAGGCATTCAGACAAATAAAACTTGAATCGCCTAAACGAACTGCTTTTATTCATGTGACTTTAGTACCATATTCTCGGGCAGTAGGGCAACAGAAGTCTAAACCAACTCAACATTCTGTTAAGATGCTTCAAAGTATTGGATTACAACCTGATATAATAATAGGGAGAAGTGAAAAACCCTTAGATATGGCGGTAAAACGAAAAATCTCACTCTATACTAATGTACCTGAAAATGCAGTAATTTCAAATCCAGACTTAGAGATTGTATATGAATTACCTTTACTTTTTGAGGAGCAGGGGTTAGGAGACCTAATATGTGAGCTTATAGACCTCAAGGCAAAATTAGTATCTTATAATGAAGTTACCAATTACTCTGAATGGGTAAAAATGGTTGAATTATTCAAGAAACCTAAAGACACTATAAAAATAGCTATGCCTGGTAAATATTTTAATATTTCAGATTCATATATCTCTATTAATGTTGCTTTAGAAGATGCTGCCGTCCATTATGGATACAAAACAGAATTAAAAATGATAGATATTGACGAAAATACGAATATTCAGGAAGAACTAAATGATTGTGATGGAGTCTTACTAACTCCTGGATTTGGTGAAAGAGCTGTAGAAGGAATGATTAAGTCTGCAGAATATGTAATGGAAAACAAACTGCCCTTTCTCGGTATATGTTTCGGGGCTCAACTGTTTTTTATAGCATTTTGTAGGAAATATTTAGGTTTAAAAGGAGCGAATTCGACAGAAATTGATTCAAACACTCCATATCCTGTGATAGATCTCTTAGAGAGCCAAAAAAGCGTTACTGAGAAAGGAGGAACTATGAGATTAGGTGCTCAAAAAATTTTAGTTGAAAAAGGAACAAAATTATTTGAAGCATATAAAGAAAATGAGATTTTTGAAAGATTTAGGCACAGATTTCATATTCAAGAACGATTTATCACTGATGAAGCTAAAAATAAAGGTATGGTTATTTCTAGTCGAGATGAAACAGGTAAGATTATAAACAGTATTGAACTAGATAGAAAGGATCATTGGATGGTTGGTGTTCAATTTCATCCTGAATTCAAATCAAGACCCTATTCTGCCAGCCCATGTTACGCAGCCTTTATCAAAGAGTGCATAAAATTCAAAAATAAGAAGAATCTGTGAAATTGTCTAATTTTCTAAATCTTAAGTCTTTCATAATATAGGTATAATCCATTTCGGTTCCTGATTTCAAATATCTTATTAATTCTTGCTCTGATATAGGAAACACTTTAGATAAATCCTTTAATTTCAACTTAGATCTTTTACTTTCTCTTTCTAATATTTTGTAGGCGTTATCATTGAATAAAGCATTTTTAGATAATTCAACTGCATTTTCATATCTTTTCAAGAGATCACCATCATAATTCATAAAATGAGCAAATTCTTCTGCACTCATAATCCTCGCGTTTCTTTTCAACCTTTTTGGATAATTTTGTGGAATCTTTACTTTTTTATCTGATGTTAAAGCTACAATAATTAAAGCCCTATCATCACTCTGGTATTTCTTTGATAATTTTTCGAATAAATTCTTATGAATTTTTGAAATAGTATAATCAATACATATCATTTTTAATCCAGAATTTAAGTCAACTAATGCATTATCAACAATTGTATCTCTATCAAGACTAGGTGAGATTTCATAATAGCCTTTTAGTCCCCCTTTAAGGCAGAATTGAATAAATATCAATTCTAAAATGATATGTGCAAACTGACCTATTTTGTTTGCCCTTTCGTGATTCGAGTTAAAGAACGTGATAACCCATTCATTGAAATTCTTATCTTCATTGGCAAATTTCTGTTGTAATCGTCTTATAATTGTATGGTGGCATGGAACTCTCTCACTACTAATCATTTCCAAGTAATTACAGATGGCATTGAAACTTCCTAATTCTTCATACAGGCTTTTCCATCCAAAAACTTCTCGTTCTTTATACATCTTTTCGAATTGACCATTTTTAATAATCTGATATTTCTTGTGCCAGCTCTTAAAGTCTTTACGCTCCCTCTCGAATTTTTTTAGGATTCTATATTTAATTACAGCACTGTCTGGACTCCTACCATCTTTCTTACTTTTTAAGTAATTACTAACTCCATTAAAATAACCAATCCTTTCGAAGAGCTTTACCCAATCATTCACTTCTTGATCGGTATAGATAGGTCTGAAAGTTGTTGGATTATCTATTCTGAATTTCTTTTCCCACTCATAGAAACCTCTTCCTTCTCTAAAAAATTTTCTTTTTATTCTTCTTTTAATATTACTTCCCGAAATTGTTTTAGCATATATACTGGTTAGATATTTAGAAACTCCATTAAAGCTTCCAATTTCCTCATAAATTTTGATCCAATATTCCACTTCTTTTTCATGGTGAATTTGTAGTTTTATATTCCTTTTAAATCTCTTTTCCCATATATTGAAATCCCATTTTTCCTCCTTTGCTAAAGTTTGTAATCGATCTTTAATTGTTGTATCTGCTGGACCTTTTCCCATGACTTCCTTGATATAATTTTTTACACTATTATAACTACCAAACTTTTCATAAAGATTTTTCCACCATTTAATATCTGCTCTTGAATACTTCCTCATATATAAAAATACCAAATTGTATCTTGTCGAATTCTTATTTTTATAATGAATCTAATTTAATTTTTAGTCATCTTCAATAAGCTAACATTTATTTAATAATATGTAAAAAATCTTAAATTAAGAGAGTATAATGATTTACTAATGAAGAGAAAATAGTCAATCCTATAATTAAAAAGCAGAATTATTAACCCTTTTCTTATGGTTTTTAAGATTTGATTTATGACTTCTTTTAGAGTTGATTTCATTAAAGGAAGTATAAAATATAAAAAATCTAAATAAGAAATGTAGTTGTTTTAAAGATTTTCAAAGATTGTAACTTCTGACATTTCTCTTAGAACCTTGATGTGATTGGTGAACTCATCATTCGAACATAGATTTAGTAATTCTTTCTTCGAAATTTCAGCAGCATCATTTTTTTCTCTAAATTCAAAAGGTGAGAGAATACCAGAAGAACTCTTCTCCTTTAATTTATTAACTATTTTATCAATTTCTTGGTTAAATTCATCTAAATTCTCTAAATTTTCAGATAATGCTGCTGGAAGACTTGAATGTACTTTTTTCAAAGAATTTGAATAGTTTAGAAGTGTCTTAGAAAATTCAAGTCTTGATTCTAAAACGGCATGAGTTTTTTCTGATTCATCTAATAGCTTAAACATAATTTCATAAAACTTAATTTCATTTTTATCTCTGTTAAGAAATTTTGTTAAGTTCATAATTTTTTGAGATGCATCAAAATCCTTAAAATTTTCATATTCTCTAATTTTATTTTCAGTATCTTTGATATCGAGTTGAAGTTGTTCTAGTTTCTGGGTGCTTAGATATTTGTCTAATTTCATTATTTTTTTTTGGTATTCTTGTTCATCAAGAATTGTTCTTGTAGTTTCAAACACTTCTGGTAGCGGAGTATATAAATATTTTAATAGCAATATATATATCGAATGTTCTGGATTAGCGACTTTGTAATCAAAGAATTCGATAGTATCAATATTTTCTCTTAAATCTACTAATAGTTTAAAGAATTTTCTAATAGCTAACATATTTTGTTGGGCATCAAAAGCAATTTGATACATCTCTTCAAAATATTTATTATAAAATCTGTTTGCTAAATCAAGTTTTTGAAGAAATGAATTTACAATTGGGATTAGTTCTCCTGTAAAACCTGATTTTTTATACTCAGTACCAATATCTTTTAAACGCTCTTCTTCACGATATGTAATTATTTTAATTATTAACTCAGGAAAATCTTTTGTAACAATATCATATGTTTTTATGAAGTATCCTTTTTTACTTAGAACTGGAACGATTGTATTAATTGTCATTGTCCGTTGTTGAATTGCTTTAAGATCTTCTGAAAGTATTCTGTTAATATGTTCATCGATATTTTGCTTTTTCTCAAAATTTGCAACTTTACGATCTTTTAATAATTGATTGAGTCTAATTCCTCTGATTTGCGCATTCCTACCACCAAACATCTCAATAAAAATTGATCCAAGAATCCTAAAAGCCAAAGCTGCTGTTAAATTTTTATCTTTTTCCGCATCTATTAAAATCTGATTAGTCAACATTGTTAGTAAACGAAATATAAATGTTCTTTCTTTTTCTCTTGGAATTTCTTTTATTTTTTCATGATACTGCTCTTGTATTTGATCCATAGGAAACTTATTTTCCCATAGAAAATCTAAGATTCGATCTCCCTCTGGGTCTGAAAGGATATCAAGAAAACGAGGAATAATTTCTGCTATTGCATTAGCCCAACCAAAATGCTCTTTTGCCAAGGGAATTTCCTCATGGAATTCCGCCAACAAATCATGAATTAAACCTCCTTTCTCAATCATCTTAGGTCCATCATATCTACCGAGAGTGTGGATAAGTATTTCATCAAAATTTGGCTCTGAAGACAAAGGCATACGTACTTCTATCTTCTCTAAAAATGCCTTAAATAAATCGAATAGGCTTCTAACTTTATGATTTGATCTATTTATTATAAATTGATTGATTTCTGCGTTATTTAAATTACCTAATTCATTTAAGGAATTTGCAAACATGATTGCTCCATTAAACAATAACTCTACTTTTTCGGGTTCATGATAAGAAGCTGTTTCTGAGAATTTAAATAAAAATTTTGCTAGATCAGAGCCAAGATATTCTCTGTGTTGTTCTGGAATTTGACCAATTGCATCTAATAATTCTTCCATTAACATTTGAATCATGTCCTGACCCACTATAAGAGAATATTTCTTTTCTGCTCGTTTTAAAAAAGCTTCAACATCTGTAAATTGAATTCGTTTTTCTTCTTTCCCTAACAAATGAATTAGAATATCTTCTAAGCTTTCACATTTTTCAATTGAACCTCCATTCTTAACTTCATCCAAAAATGCTATAAATAAATCTAATACTGTAAAAAATTTGTTCTTACTTCTTCTTATTATTTCTTGATTAATTTGCTCCTTAGATTTTCCATTTAGATTAGAAAGTGCCTTATTGAATAATAATACATGATTTAATATTCCTTCTAAGGTTTCAGCAGGTAGATTCTCAACATTTTGAGAGAACTTAAACAGATATTTAGGAATCTCAGAGCTAATATAATCTTGAATATTTTCATCTACTTTAGAAAAGGTTGTTATAATTTTTTTTGAGTAATTTTGTGATTTTTCATCTCCAATTTTAGTTTTAAAATTCTTCTCAGCACGTTTGATAAAAAATTCTAAATCATTTAATTGAGCAATTTCAGCTTTATCTCCAAAAATATAAGTAAGAACATCTTCGAAATTTCTACCTTTTTCAAAAATTCCCCCATTTTTCGCTTTCTCGACTAGAATATTTAGTAAATCAGAGAGGTTTCGCACTTTATTATTGCTTCTCTTAATTAAAAGTTGATTCATTTGATTACTATCTTTATTTATTAAATCTCTTAGTGACTCTGCAAATATTGAAACGTGCTTTAGAACGTTTTCAACTATTCCTGGAGATACATCCTCAATTTCTTGAGAATAATTAAATATGAATCTTGGGATCTCTGAACCAATAACACGTCTAAATGTAGCAGGAATTTCATTCGTAGTTTTTCTTATGGTTTCCAACGTGGATGTCGCTTGTGCTTCTCCCAATTTTTCTTTAAATTGTCTTTCAGCTCTTTTTAAAAAAACTTCCATTATTTTAACACATTCAAATTAAATAAGAAATATTGAACACTCACTTTTAAAATGAATTCGTTCAATCAGATAATTAAATAACCTAGAAAATAAATTTAAATTTATGTTTCTTTAACTTTTTCCTCTTTATATGGAGCAACTTTCATATCTTGATTAATAAATGAGAAAGAGTAAAAAGATAAAGAAGTATAAAAAAAGAAACTTGAATAAGAAACAACAATCGAAATGATATATCCTAAAATTGCATTCTATTGCAGTTAATTATCATAAGCTAAGTTCTCTGATTCTTTTTGTTCTAATGCTGCCTTCTTTTGCATCCAAACAGGGGGATTCACACACCAAATATAATGTCCCTCTTCGATTGTTATTTTATGAGGCGTTTCATGCATACATTCTTTAGTTCTTGCATCTGAAATACACCGGGGATTAAAATGGCATCCTGGAGGAGGTGCGATTGGACTCGGAACCTCACCCTTAATAACAAAACTAATTTCTTTATTGCTAGGATCAAGTTCAGTTCTAGATTCTAAAAGTGCTATAGTATAAGGGTGTGTAGGGTTTGAGAAAATTTGGTCCGTTTCACCTATTTCAACAAATTTACCGAGATACATAACGGCAACTCTATCAGAAATATGATTAACAACTGCTAAATTGTGAGTTATAAATAAAAAGCCATATCCATAGGTTTTCTGTAGTGCTTTAAGTAAGTTAAGAATTTGAGCTTGAACAGACACGTCTAAAGCAGAAGTTGGTTCATCTAATATTATTAATTCAGGATTACTTGCTAGTGCCCTTGCAATAATAATCCTTTGTTTTTGTCCTCCTGAAAATTCATGAGGATATCGATCCATATGTTCTCGTTCTAGTGAGACTTCATTTAATAGTTTCAAGACGCGTGTTCTGATTTCATCTTTTTTTGTAATCCCTAATAAATTCCTAAGTGGTTCTGCTATTATATCTACAATCTTCATACGAGGATTTAGTGAAGCATCAGGGTCTTGGAAAACTATTTGAATTTTTCGTCTTAGAAATTTTGAGTATTCATTGGGAATGGGTTCATTATTAAATAAAATTTCCCCAGCTTCTTTAGGAACTAACCCCAAAATAGCGTTAGCAACTGTAGTTTTTCCACAGCCACTTTCTCCTACTAATCCTAAAGTTTCTCCCGTTTTTATATTAAAAGTGATGCCATCAACAGCCTTAACAGATCCAAACGATCTTTTCAGCACTCCTCCAAGAAGGGCGTAATAAACTTTTAAATCATTAACTTCTAATATTTTTTTGTCTTTTTCTAAAACATCAAGAACTCTATATTCTTCGAAAGACACAATTTTTTGAGCAATTATTCTTCCAATAGTACTGCTTATTAATGAAATTATTATGCCCATAAACATATTATTACCTAAATTTCGGATGAACATTTCTCCTTGTGAATTAAAGAGGTCTGTCAAATAAAAAAGCCCTGGTATCGTAACAATTAATATTATCAAGTTTTTTTCTTTTACAAACTGCATTTTATCTCCCCAGTTCACATAAAAGATTATAATACCAATCATTATCATAGAACAAAGAAAATACCCCAATCCAGCAGAGAATAAATCGTCATTATCACTTGTAGTCATTGTTATTAGTACTCCTAATAAGAATCCAATAATTGTTGCTACAATATAAAATAAAGCCTGTATTATAATTGTAAAAATCAAAGATTCAGCAAATTTTTTATTATAATACATTGCCACTACGATTCTACTAATTAATATCTCTATTACTATTCTTAAAGGATCAAATATTAGATTGTTTCCTAAAAAGTACAGTATAAATAATTCAAAAGGAATATTAATAATAAGCCATAACAAACTCACCATAAATGCGGGTCTAGTAGAACCATCCCATTCTTTCTTTCTTGCGTACCATTTTATTAAGTATATACCCGCGATAAATATAAAAATAGAGATGATGAATCTAATAATAAATTCATTCATTAATTCTCCGAATGTTAAATTTACTAAAATTTGCATTTTAAATCCTCTTTATTAGTTATTTTTTTTAATTTATCTATTATATATCCTCTATTTATTCTCATTTATCTATTTGGCTTTCTACTTTCTTTATGGATTTCTCAGCGAGTTCCTTATACTGTGGATCGTAAAGGTGACACGCTACAAAATAATCTGGTTCGATTTCTAAGCTTTTAGGAATTTCAGAATCACATGGTTCAAAACAATATTGACATCGTGGATGAAATCTGCAGCCTGGAGGGGGATATATTAAGTTTGGTACTGTTCCTGGTATAACATCAAGAACTTCTTTCTTCTTTCCTACAACTGGCACAGAAGCTATAAGTTTTTTTGTATAAGGATGATAAGGTGTTCTGAATAATTTTTCTATATCACCATATTCGACAATAAAGCCACTATACATTACAGCAACGCAATCACACATTTTTGAAATAATTCCTAAATCATGAGTAATAAACAGGATTGAAGTGTTATATTTTTTCCTTAGTTCTTTCATCAATTTTAATATCTGATTTTGAATTGTGACATCAAGTGCAGTAGTGGGTTCATCAGCGATTAATAGTTTAGGGCTACAAGCAAGACCCATTGCAATCTGAACCCGTTGTCGCATTCCTCCACTCAGTTCATGGGGGTATCGATCAAAAATTACTCGAGGCGTAGGTATATTCAAATCTTTTAACATTCTCTGACTCCAGTTTCGAGCAACACTATAAATACTTTGATTACTTTTTGCTGCTTCGACAAGTAATTCATCTTCTAAATGAAGACGATATACTTCAGAAATTTGATCACCAATTTTAAACACAGGATTTAAGGATTTAAGGGGATCTTGAAAAATCATGGTAATTTTACTTCCTCGATAACTTAGAAAGTCCTGATCAGATTTTTCATGCAACTTCTCGCCATCAAAAATAACCTCCCCACCTTTAATTTCTCCAGGAGGACGAACCAATCGAAGGATAGATAACGCAGTCACAGATTTACCGCAACCTGTTTCACCTACAAGACCAAGAACCTCTCCTTCATGTATCTTAAAAGAAACGCCTTCTACAGCTTTAACTACTCCCTCTTCTGTATAAAAGTAGGTTGTTAGATCTTTAACCTCTAAAACCACATCATCTCCTATAGCCATTGAAGGTTGGAGTTGAAATTCTTCAGTAGGTTTGATAGTTTTTCGAAATCTCTCCTTGATCCTTTCGGAAGTGTCGGGTAGGTACTTTATTTTCAATAAAACAGACAAAGAAATTATGTATATTCCCGTAGCAATAATTAGTGGTACACGAATATCATTTAAGTTGAAATGATATGATAAGATAAGTGATTGAAAGAAACTTAATATTTGGTGTAAAATTAAGGTAACTAATAATATGATGGTTTGAACAGCCAAAATAAATTTTATAGATTCACTTATTTTTCTCTTATAAATTCTTAAAACTAAGATTGATCCAATAATGATATTAGCAATTACAATAAAAACTTCCCTTAATAATATATCCACTAAAGTAAAATGAAAATAGATTCTTAAAGGTAAATTAATCATAAACCAAACTAAATTAACATTAATTGCTCTCTTTTTCGGCGTACCCCACATTTTCACTGCGGCGGCATACCACCTTAAAATTCGAATACCTAAATAAAATATTGTAATTGAAAGAATGAACAGGTAAGTAATATCTAAAATTATGGTTTCGGTTATCCATATAAACAAATATATATAAAAAATAAAAAATGGTACCAACCATATCCATAGTGTTATTATTCCACCAAAAAGAATAGTATTTTGAAGTAGATTTTTCGGAATCCGCTTTTCAACAGGATTGATCCTGTTAAATATTAAAATTATTGAAATATCACCAAGAACCATGAAAAGAGCGCTCATAAAGCAGAGAGATAACACTTCCACAATAATAAGGTTTACAGTAGTTAGAAATACTAACAACACCAAAATTCCTATAGTTATACCCCATAATATTCCGGGCACAACAACTTTAGATTTTTTTTCACTAATTAGTACTATTTCTTCCTCCAATGACTTAGAATTGCTAAATTTTTTCAAGAAATATGTGTAGAACTTAAAGGAAATCCCTTCTGGAGGACGAAAAGTTTGATCTTTATCCAAAAAGTCTTGTTTATTCAATACAGGTTCTGATGAATTGGCATCACCATATATAACTTGTTTATCAACTTCTGACTGCAATAATTCTTGAATTCTCTTTGAGCTTTTTTCGCTGATTTCTGGTAAAAATTTAGTTTTTAATGAATTAAAAAAGAAAATAATATATAAACCTGTAACTACAATAGTTAATACTCGGATGTCTTGCACAATTAGTTCAATTCCAAGCCATCTATTCAGATATACTTCAAATATAATAAGCTGAATAAACCAAATACCAAATGCGATGAATCCACCTGTGAGTAAAGAATTTCTAAGCACTTGTTTAGCAATTTTTTTCTCGTTTGGTAGAGTCTTATTGATTATGTAGGTAAGTGTGATATCTATGATAACGACAGCAAAAGTCCATAACAAACTTAAATTGAAGATATCAGGATTATCCATTGGTATACTAAAAATTGATAATGGAATCAGCATTGCCGTAATTGTCCACGTTATAACAGTAAAAATAAGAAAAATTTTGTTAAAATTGTAATATTGGCTTTCATACTCAATTGAAAATCTCGAAAATCCAAACTTATTCAATATTGGTTTATAGAGAAATAAAAAGAGTGTTGTCATTATTGCAAAATATAATGGGTCATTATTCAAAATCCTAAATATTCGACTAAATGGTATTAGTGTTTCAAAAACACTTCTAAGGCTAAAAATAATACCAAAAATAACCGCACAGGTTACTAATGAACTTCTTTTATATATTTTTGCTACATCTCGATTTTCTTTAAAAAAGAAATTTATTATAAAATTTAGAATTAATAATAAAAGAATAAATGCAAATAGAGCTTCAAATATAGAATATCCATAATTCGGTTGATAGCTTGTTTGAAATACTATTCCCATAGTTGTAAAACACCTTTCTTATTTATAAATGTAATCGAGGATCTAATGCATCCCTCAATCCATCCCCAATTAACATGAATCCAATAGCAGTTATTGCGATAAAAAGGCCAGGCCAAAACACTGCCCCATAAGAGGAGGTTTGTGTTCTTGACCATGATATATCTGTTCCCCAATCAGCAATCTGTTCATCTCCCAACCCTAAAAATGCGATGCTCGCAAACCCTAAGATTGCACCTCCCATTGATCCAAAGAAGCTTATTAATAATGGAGATATTGCATTTGGTAAAATATGCTTAAACATAACTTTAAATTTTTCTGCACCACCAGTTATAGCAGCTCTAACATAGACGTTTTGCTTAACTTGAAAAACTAAAGCTCTCACAAACCTAGCAGTATATGGTATATAGAGAAGACCATAGAGTAATAGAAGATTATACAAATCTTGTCCCATCATAGGAGATATTATAATAACAAGAATTAACGTCGGAAAAGCAAACCAAAAATCGCAGAAACGCATAATAACAGAGTCAACTTTTCCACCAAAATATGCTGAGATTGTACCTACTACAAGACCTCCCGCAGTGGAGATTAATACCGGGAGGGCTGCTGCTGTGAGTGCTGTTCTTGCACCCCAAATTAGTCTTCCAAGAATGTCAAATCCAAATTCGGTGGTACCTAATGGATGTTCTCCTGAGGGTGGAAGATATGGTGTTTCATGTGGAAAATTTGGTGGAGATAAATTTTCTATATTAAATGGAGTAAACCAAGGAGAATACACACCTAATACAGCTATAAATAGAATCATTACCAATCCTGCTATTGTGAGGGGTTTAAGAAGACGTCTAAATAGTTTCCTTTTGGACTTAATTTTCCCAATTTGAAATTCGGTATTAGAAAACTCTGAATCACGCCAACCAGGAATCAAATAGAATTTTAAATATCTAGTAAATTTATTCTTACTTCTAATTGGATATTCGTCTTTTTCTACTTCTTCAAGATAAATTTTGGTCATTTTAATCACTTTTTTTAATATATAATTCTAGGATCGATAATTGTATAAGCAACATCCGCTATTAGCGTTCCTGATATAATAATTATAGTTGAGAATACAAGAAGTCCGTTTATTACTAAGTAATCACCTAAAAAGATGGATTGTATCATATAATACCCAAAGCCTGTATAATTAAATTGTACTTCTACAAATAGAGATCCTAAAAAAGCTCCCGCAGTACCTCCTATAATAAGATGACTAGTGGGGAGTATAGCATTTCGAAGTGCGTGTTTGTTAATAACATCTTTTTCCACAACACCCTTTGCTCGTGCAGTTCTAATATAATCCTGATCTAAAACATCCAACATGCTCGATCGAGTTTGTCTGGTGACAGCAGACAATGATACAAAAATCATACAAAAAACGGGGAGTATCAAATGAACAAGAGTATCCCACAAATATAAGTGATCATTATATAAAATACTATCAATAATTCTAAATCCTGTGCCAATACCACCCGGTGGAACTGGATTCGGCAAAGAAGGATTATTTGAAAATACTACCTCAAGATTAATACCACCATAAGTAAAATCTCTCAATGTAATTCCAACAAATAATTGAACCAATACAGCAATATAAAAGATTGGAAATCCTGCTCCTACAATTGCCATTCCTCTGATTAAAGTGTCTTTTGGTTTATCCTTATTTTTTGCAGATGTAACACCAAGTTTTATCGCAACAATTGGTACAATAATAATAGAAAATATCATTAATTCGATTGTTTTAGGAAAGATTTCTGCAATAACTTCTGTTACTTTTTTTCCAGGTAAAACAACAAAAGATTCTCCCCAATCTCCAGAAAAGAAATTCCTGAGATATATTCCGAGTTTTACATACCAGGGATCATACCATCCTACTCGTCGTAATTCTTGTTCATAAACTTCACGATCTAACACAGATCCTATTTTGTTCAAATAAGGATTTATCGCCATCATATGGGATATTATCCATGTAAATATTAAAACTGATAACAGGAGAGGAATCATAATTAATATTCTCCTAGTGACATATTTTATCATGTTTCGAGCTTGACGAGCCATTTTTTTACCTCTTTTTCAAATAATAGAAAATCTTAATTTTATTCAAAAAAAATTCTTTCGAGAGTCGCTATTTTAATTACTTCTTTAGATGCCTTCATTTTAATACAATTAAGTATAAACAATCTTTTTATTTATTTCAAATATAGTTGTAAAAAAAATTGACTTTATTTAATGATTATGATTTAAGTTTAGATTATTACGTTCGTAATCCAATATATTTGAAAAGTTTAAATAGTTAAATATCGTAACCTTTTATTAAGATTACTAGATAGACTTTATTTAGTAAAAACATCTTATTTAAAAGAAAAAATGGCTTTTAATTAAAAGCAATTAGGAGAAAAAAAAATGAAAAAACTCTCAAGAAATTTAGCTTTTTTCTTGTTAATTACTTCTATGATACTACCGATACTTCCTGTAATTATTGTGGCTCAAGACGATGATCCAATTGTTTATAGACTTGCAGCCTCGGCATTACCAGGTGATTGGGACCCAGCGATAACCGATGGATATAATGTTATATATGGATCTTATTTCTTCTCTGCATGTGAATATCCTTGTGGAGGTAGTGCTGACTTCTATGGTGGTGTGTATAAACCTTTAGTGGATGAGTGGAAACCAATCATAGCTACTAGTTGGACTATGGAAAATTGGCCATCAGAAAATAATTCGTTAGGATTCTATAATACTGGTGGAAATAAGGCTATGACTCTAACTCTTAGAGAAGGTGTCAAATTCCATGATGGATCTGATTGGAACGCTACAGTATTTAAGTGGAATATAGATAGAATGTATATAATCACTGGAAATTTGACAGGTAATGGTGATACGAGAAACCAAGTTACTTATTGGGATGATATAGATC
>JAHQWI010000153.1 GCA_029856085.1 Promethearchaeia archaeon
GCTGCTAAAGAATTAATTACTTTTGGCCCTAAAGAAATCTTAATTACTCATGAGGAAGGTATATCTATTTATACTTCCAATGGATCATATAAATTTCTATGGAAGAACAAAAATTCAAATGGGAGAACTGGGAGGGGAGATACTGCATTAATTAGTTATTTAGGATCACGAATCACAAAAAATCCTGAACAATCATTAAAATTTGCGGCAGCTCTTACATCTCTTAAGTTGGAAACTCCAGGGCCCTATAATTTGCCATTACATCACGTTGAAAATTTAATTAAAGAACAATACTGAGGGTAAAGCATGAAAATAGGAGGAATCATTGATATATCAACAAAGGATATCCCTCATAAGTCTGCTATGGTTATTTTTACTGTAGGTTGTAATTTCAAATGTGATTATTGCCATAATAAATACCTTTTACAGCCTGATGTTGGTAGACAATACGAGATCAACGAATTAATAAATCAAATAAAAACAAACGAGCTAGTAAGTGGCGTCAGTATTACTGGTGGGGAACCGACACTACAAAATGATTTGTTGGAATTATGTATAGAAATTCAAAAAATTGGTAAATATTTAAGCATTGATACAAATGGCTCAAATCCAGATGTAATAAAGAAAATCGCACCATACATAAATAGAGTTGCTTTAGATTTAAAGGGGCCACTAGAACCAAAAAAATTCGAGAAAATTACAGGGATTAAAGTAGATTTAGCAAAAATTAAAGATACTATAGGATTCATAAACACTAAAAAAGATATCAATTTTGAAATACGTACAACCTATGTGGAAAGGTTATTGACTTCTGAGGATTTTGACGAAATCATAAAGTTTCTCAAAAATATTGGATTTAAAGGCAATTTTGTACTTCAACAATACCAATTTATAGAAGGAGTAGGGGAGGAATTTAAGAAAATATTTTCAAAACCAGAACACGATCTTTTAGTTAATCTGCTAGAGCCTTATAGAGACGAAAAATTACCATTTAAAATCTTTCTAAGAGACGAAATTGTCGGATACTGTAATATTAACGAAGTATGATATTAAATTTTGTTTTTGCTTAGTGTTTTTGTTTCTATTTTTGATTTCATAGCATAAAAAAATCCAATTCCACAGAGGATTATTATCACTTGAATAAGGATGATTAACCAATCAAAGGTAAATAATAGAGCGATACTGATTATGGACCCTAAAAGGGCAATTATAGGAATTCCTTTGTAACTTGGTTTTAATTCAAATGGCCTTTCTAAGTCTGGCTTCTTTTTTCTTAAAGCAATTAAACTTACATTGACTAAGATAAAGTTTATAAGTACTCCAAAAACAGTCGCGTGTGCTACTACTGAAATGTCTCCAAAAAATATTGGAACAATCGTAAAACCCATAGTTAATAGAACGGAGATTATTGGAGTTCTATATTTTGGTGAGATTTTACTAAGCCCCTTGGGAAGAGCTTTATCACGTGCCATACCATACATCATTCGAGATGTAACAATTAACATTATAAGAACTGTATTTGCTGTAGCAAATAAAGCTATGGAAGACAAAATTATACCTCCTCCGGATCCTAAAATTTCAGTTGCAACATCTTTTAACGGGGCTTCAGATTCTGCAATTTGATTATATGGTAAAATTTTTACCACCGCTATAGCAGTAAGGCAGTAGAGAACAGTGGTAATAATAATTGAATAAATTATTGCTTTAGGCATGTTTTTATGAGGTTCTTTAACTTCTTCAGCAATATTAGCAATATCTTCAAATCCTATATACGCGAAGAATATTAATGCTACAGCTGAAAATATTACAACATAAGAAGAACCTGATGGAAGAATGAAATAATTCGGTTCCTGCTGTCCAAAAATGCTAATTATAATTATTATCATTAAACCTGATACTTCAATCAAAGTAAATAATATGTTAGTACGAGTAGATGTCTTAATACCTATAAAATTTATTATACTTAGAATCAATACAAGAATAACCGCAAAAATAACATTAAGAACTATCGAGGGTATGCCAATTAAATCCGAAAGATACCCACCAAAAGCCAACGCTACTGTAGCGGCAGATAATATACCTGAAAAAATAATAATCCATCCTAATATAAACGATAATATTCGCTTTTTGAATGCTTCTTCTGTATAAACAAATTCAGCAGCACTCTTGGGATACATTGCAGAAAGTTCCGCATAAGATAAACCGGTTAATGCCCCAGTAACGGATGCCAGTACAAAGGCTAGCCATGAGATATTACCTGTTATCCCTACAACTTCTCCTATTAAAGCATATATCCCTGCACCCAATACATTTCCTACACCATATACTGTAAGTGCAAATAAGGAGACTCTACGTTTTAGTTTTGGAGTTTTTTTAACTTCTCCCATGATAATTCACTTTTTGAGGATGTATAATAATTATTTTTTCAATTTTATAAATGCAATAGTAACAAAAAACTAGTTAATAAGCATTATTTATGAAGTCAAATCTTTACTTATTCTAGTTTTTCAGGTCTAACTATACATGGTTGTTGTATATGTTTATGCTTTTTAACCTGTTGTAATCTTAATTCTCTTCTTTTCTTGGCATCCTCGAACCGATGTTTTTCCACTTCAGTTTCCAAAATAAGTTGTGGAACATTAGTAGGCTTGTCATCCTCACCTAAAGCAACAAAAGTTAAGTACGCTGATCCAACATGCGTATGAGTACCAGTCCGTAAGCATTCTGCTTCTACTCTTACCCCGATCTCCATTGATGTTCTTGATACATAATTGCATGAGGCTTTCGCAAATACCAAGTTTCCAATGTAAACAGGAGAGATAAAATCCATTCTGTCTAAAGAAGCTGTCACTGCATTACTATGAGTATGTCTTGCTGCTACGATAGCACCTGCTTGATCTACTAATTTCAAAATATATCCTCCGTGAACATTCCCGGCAGCATTAGAATGTTCGGGCATCATAACTTGGGCAAGTTCCACTTTTGAATCTGATACTTTTTTAGCTTCCATAACATATTCACATAAATTTACTTTTTAAGAAAGAAATTTTTTAAAAATCATTATATACCAAATGGGATAATTGTGCTTAAATACACTATTAAAATGATAGAAGCAACAATTAGTACTGTAGCCATTATAACTGCATTTTTTCTTACTTTTCTAGGAAAATTCTTTTGGCAATTCGCACAATTAGCAGCGGGGGTGTTTGTTCTCTTAGAAAATCCATGTGTTATATGATCTTGGCATAATAGTTTTCCACATATAGCACAATTAGAGACTGCTTCTTTAGTACACTCAGCACAAGTTTCTATACTCATAGTAATATTTCTTTTATATCATCCTAAGATTATGTTTTAAATATTCACATATGGTTATAAAAACTTGGTTAATTGTCGATAAGGATTTGGTTTTTATAATACTCCAACTGTGTTTATATTATAAATGAAGTTGATAAATAGGTTACAAGACAAAATATCGAAAAATCTATTATTTAAATATGCAGGAATTGTTCTTATATGCACTAGTATAGTTTTGACGATATTTTCCATTTCATTTGCTCTTGCCTTAAGACAACAAAAGCTTAATTATTTTGCTGATGAAAATATTGATGTTGAATCTATTTCAGTAAAGATGAGGGATGGAATAGACATTAAAGGGTTAATTTATGTTGATAGAGATTTAAAAGAAAATGATACTAATTCAATTCCTACAATCTTACTCCTTCATGGAATAAATGGCAGAAAAGAGCATAAATTGAATATTATATTTCAATTTGTTAAATTTGGTTATGCTGTAGTTTCGGTAGAGCAACGAGGTCATGGAGAATCTGGAGGCCCAAGTGGGTTTCTCAGTAAAGAACCTTATGATATGGTTGAAGTAATTGATTATATCAATGCTAAATATCAATATGCAAATACTTCTCATATGGGAGTATTAGGTTTTTCATATGGGGGTGGAATTGGAGCTATTTTGCAAGCAATAGAAAATAGAGTTTATGCAACAGTGCTTTATCATCCATTAGCATCTCTTGAAAGCCTGATTGATAGGATTCCGATACAGAATTTAATAGGAACAACTACTACTATCACAAATATAGATGATATTCAAGATGCTCTTGATATTACAAATGAAACCAATACTGAAAACTTATTATTAATACAAGGATTATCTGATAAAATTATTTTACCGAAGGATACTAATGATTTTTATAATCATGTAAATGGAATAAATCGAACAGATATTGAGTTGAAAGAAAGACCTGGTTTAGGTCATGAAGGGAATGAAAGAGATAGAACATCACTAAAATATGCGATTACTTGGTTTGAGCATTTTTATTATGACCCAACAGTTAATATTACAAATTTAGACAATGAAATTACAACACTTAGCCTATTTTATTATAATTTTCCTAATAATCATGTTTCAGAATATTTAATTATATCATCAGCAATAATTTTGTTCCTAGGATTAAGTGCGTTAATAGTTAAACTGAAAATTTTACCATTTTGGGATCAGCTCCCTATCAAGAAGGATGTCGACAATTCTCGTGAGGGAAAGGTAAGATACAAAAAAATGATGATATATCGCATGTCTAGTTATTTAGGGGCGGTAACACTCTCAGGAATAATTTTTGCTCTCTTGAATAGATCAATCCTTTATGGATATTTCATTTTTTTCCCAATTTTATCTGGAATTATTATGCTATTCATTCCTAGTGAATTGCATTCTAATTGGAAAGAAGAATGGAAAAATTGGATAAGAAATGATTCGATACCCTTTTTATATTCACTTTCAATAATAATAATCCCTACGATTTATTTTCTACTCCTTTATAATTTAAATGCTGGTTTAACTATGAGCTTTTCAATTCCTTTTTTAGATATCTCTTCTATACCATACATTGTAGTTGGATTAGGTTCTGGAATGATGGATTATTTATATCTAAGAGAATTTAAGGGTCGTGATGCTATGATTCTAATGGTAATACGCCCCATAACTTTTTTGATATTCTCAACCTTTGTACCTATCCCCCCTTTTCCTATTTTAGGTGGTATTTTTTCTCATGTATTATTTATATTATTAATCGGAGTAGTTCTATATTATATTAGGAGTTTAGTTATGTTTTTATCTAAATTTTTTAAAAACAGTTTTTCTCTTTACCTCCTAATCATGCTACCATTTGTAATCTTTTATATGCGAGTCTTTTTTAGAATTATATAATATATCAGTCAGAAAAAAAACAATCCATCTTTCCTGATAATAAATGCTGATTTCAGATAAAAGTCTTAAAAGAACCTCCAGATTAAAAAATGACCTCCTGACAAGTAAATACGAATTATGTATTGAACGCATTAAATTTTTCACAGAAATCTATAGAAAGTTTCCGAAGGATCCTGAGATTATAAAGAGAGCTAAAGCTCTAGCTCATACACTAGATAATATGACTATTTCCATTAGGGAAGACGAATTACTTATTGGAAATGAAACAAGCAAAAATTTGGGTGAAAAAATTAACCTTGATTTGTACTCATATGATAGATCCTTCAGTAAACGCAGTAGTATTAAAAAATATGGAAAGAGAAAATTACAACCTTTCTTTATGGGAGATAATGAAGTTGATGAATTATTAGACTTAATTACATTTTGGAGTGGTAAAGCATTATATAGTGATATCATTGTTCAAAGAGTTTATAATGAAAAATTAATTACAGAAATGAACAGAATTGCAACAGCAGCACCTAATATCGCTATAGCAAATGGGACGAATGAGGGTCATATTTGCGTAGGATATGAAAAACTTCTAAAACTAGGTTATAAGGGGATTATTGAAGAGGCCGAATCATATCAGTCAAAATTAAATAAAGTCGACATTGAATATCAAGATATGTTTAATTTCTATGAAGCTGTAAAAATGTGCTATAATGGGGCTATTCAATTTTCAAGGAGATATTCAGAACTTGCTTTTAAAATGGCTTCCATTGAAAAGAACAAATTAAGAAAGAAGGAACTTGAGATTATTGGAGAGATGATGGATAATTTTACTAAGGGAACCGCTGAGTCATTCTATGAGGCAATTCAGCTTATACATTTTACTCAAAATATAATAAATATAATATATCAAAGAAGTGTTGTTGCTTTAGGAAGGTTAGATCAAATTCTATGGCCTTATTATAAAAATGACTTAGAAAAAGAGAAGATAAAAAGAGATTTTGCTTTAGAACTAATTGAAGAGCTAAATCTCAAATTGACTTGGAATGTAACATTATTACCAACAGATTATACTACAGTCGCAAATGCGCTTGGACAAAATACACAGACAATAACTATATCAGGTGTAGATAAAGATGGAAATGATGTAACAAATGAAGTTTCATATCTATTTCTTGAAGCTTATAAGAATATTAAAGCATTTACAACAGACCTCTCCATAAGGGTTCATAAGAAATCTCCAGAAAGATTTTTAAAGAATGCGTTAAAAGTTTTTCAATCTACATCTGGAATTGCTTTCTATAATGATGATATTATTATTCCTGCTATGATAAAAACAGGATATACTATAGAAGATGCTCGGGACTATGCAATAATAGGTTGTGTGGAACCTTCGAGCCAAGGAAATACATTCGCAGCTACAGGTCGAATCTTTATCAATTTACCAGGTGTTCTTGAACTAACTTTAAATAATGGATATTGTAATCTAACACAACATATAAGTGGGTTGGAAACAGGAGATCCTATTAACTTTACAACTTATAATGAGTTTTACAATGCCTTAACTCGTCAATTACGTTATAACATTGAAAAATCAGTTAAAATTGCACAAATTGGAGATGAAGAGACAATGAAATTTTTTCCACAACCATTTGTTTCAGCTATAATTGATGGGTGTATAGAAAAAGGTAAGGATTATACTGCCGGAGGGGCAAAATATAACTTCTCTTCCATCACTGCTTATGGTTTTGCTACTTTAGTAGATTCATTATATAATATTAAAATAGTAGTTTATGAAGAGAAATTGATATCACTTCCGGATTTAATTGAAATCTTAAATTCTAATTTCGATAAACATGAAGAACTCAGACAGAGATTAATAAACAAATATGATAAATGGGGAAATGATATAGAAGAAATAGATAAATTAGCGAATGATCTGTGGAACTTATTTTGTTCTGAAGTTGTGAAACACAAATGTATGCGAGATGGTCATTATAATTCGGGAGCTTATTCCATGGGTGTACATGTTATAGAAGGCCTTTTTACGAGAGCTTCTGCTGATGGTAGAAAAGCCACACAACCGTTATCAAACAGTCTCTCCCCAGTTAACAGAGTTGAAAAAAATGGTCTTACTGCTACATTAAATTCAATTGCGAAATTAAATTATGAACTTGCTACTAATGGAGTTGCGGTTAATATAAGATTACATCCCCAAAATCTTGAAGGAGATGAAAATTTAGAAAAGTTATATTACCTCTTGAAGGGTTATTTTGAATCAGGTGGAATGCAACTTCAAGCCAATGTTGTTTCTACTGAAACCCTTAGAGATGCCCAAAAACATCCTGAAAAATATCTTGACTTAATAGTAAAAGTTGGAGGTTATAACGCTACGTTTGTAGATCTTGGAACTCCAATACAAAATGATATTATTAATAGATTAGAATACAATTTCTAGTGTATTATAAATTATTAAACAGAAGAACACTTCAATATCTAAATTTGCTGAAAATGATATTTTAAATTAGATTCTTTAAATTAAAAAAAATATAGATTTATATGCCGGAAAATAAGAAGATAAAAGGAAGTCTTATAGTAGATACAATAAATGGAAAAATTCGCGGTTATAAAACTAACAATGGCGTTATAAGTTTTAAAGGAATAGCATTTGCGGAACCCCCAATTGGAGAGATAAGGTTCAAACCACCTGTCCCAAAAAGCAGCTGGAATGGTATATTAGATGCTAAAATGTTTGGTCCTATAGCGCCCCAACCAGAGCTAAGATTAGAATCATCTTCAATAGAACCTCCAGAACAAAATGAAGCGGATTGTCTCACATTAAACATTTGGACACCAGCTCTAGACAATGAAAAGCGCACAGTAATGTTTTGGATTCACGGAGGAGCTTTTGAAATGGGTAGCTGTCGTTTTAATGGTGAGATATTAGCTAAACGTGGAGAAATAGTTATAGTCTCTACAAATTATCGTTTAGGGGCATTAGGGTTCCTTTATGTACCCAATAAAACTGCTAATGTCGGTTTATTGGATCAGGTACTTGCTCTTAAATGGGTAAAAAACAATATAAGTAATTTTGGTGGAGATGAAAAAAATATTTGTGTCTTTGGAGAAAGTGCTGGAGGAGAATCAATTTCTGCGTTAATGGCAATGCCATCAGCAAAAAAACTATTTAAAAGGGCAATTATCCAAAGTAATGTATGTGATCCGTATAATCTAAAACCGTTCAAGGGGGAAATATATTCAAAAAATGTTTTTGAAGAAGTAGGAGTTAAATATGATGATTTAGAGTCATTAAGGGAAATCCCTGTTACAAAATTAATTAGGGCATATACTAAAGCACAGTTTAATCTTTCGGATTTACCAATGATAATAGACTATTATCCCCCTTATGTTGATGGTGAAATTCTTCCACAAAACCCATTCGAAGCGATAAAAAAGGGATTTGCAAAAGATATAGAAGTTCTAGCGGGTACTAATGAGAATGAATATAAATTTTGGAATTTATGGGATCCTAAAGCCAGTAAGATAACTGAAGAACAGGTTTTTCAAAATTTTCAAAAGTTTTTGAACTACCTTGGTCAAAATAAACCAAAAATAATAGACTTCTTCGAAGTTTACAAAAACAGTAGATATGATGAATTTTCAACAATAGAAAGAGATATAATGGATGATTTTTACACTGACGTTATGTTCAGAATCCCTGTAATGCGATTTATAGAGATACAATCCAAAATGCAGCCTAATGTATATCATTATCTTTTCAAATGGAAATCTCCATGGAAAAATGGAAAATTAGGAGCATACCATGGTTTGGATGTTGCTTTCGTTTGGGGTACTCTTTCTGAAATCGATGGGCAATTTATCACGAAAAAAACTGAAGAAACTACTTTACTTAGTAATCAGATGATGGATTGCTGGATAAATTTTGCCAAATCAGGAAACCCAAACCATCAAGGAATCCCAGAATGGCCAGTATACAATCTAAAAACAAGACCAACAATGATTTTTGATAAAAAAACAGACCTTTTGAATGATCCTTTCTCGAAGACAAGAATTCTCTGGGATGGATTAATTTAATAAAAATTTCCCTTCTCTTTAAAATTATCAGAAGAGTTTAAATCAATAAAACACCTAGTAAAATTAGCAAAATATAATCCATTCACCTTGTCAAACTGCTATTTCTGTAATGAAAAGATAGATGATATACCATATAGATGCACATTTTGCGGAATGTTATTCTGTAGTAAACATCGAATACCTGAAAATCATGATTGTCCCTTTGATCTGAGAAAATCATCTGAAATTGAAGTTTCATTAAATAAGTTAGATGTGCTTTACCAGGATGCTCTTGATTTTATGAATAAGGATTTGACAGTAGCAAAGATTTATGACTATGTCACTACTAAACAAATGAATAATTTGGAAGCAACAGAACTCTTAATTTATTTTATAGAAAATAGTGATGATATTGATACTCGTAGAATTAGCATTCAGGCTTTTAAAGTATTGGAGCTAAAAAATGATTTTGCCTTTAATACCCTTGAGAGTTGCATTCTTTCAGAGGATAATCCTATTGTGAGAAAAACCGCAATAGATGTAATAAAAAATATTTTTCCAAAAAAATCTAAAACTATTTTAAAGTGGATTCGTAAAAATGATAATAAATCCACATCATAAGACGAGTAATAGAAAAAATATATAATATTAAATAATTTTTAGAACTTAAAACTTCTAAGTTGAAATTTTATGAATATTTCATATGATTTAGAATCTATTACACCTCATACAGTAGCTAATACTACAGGAGAGGGTCGTGGCAATGCAGGAGGAATTGCCTTACGAAATTTCTGTATTGCAATAGACAGTACTATGTATGTCAAAACTGGAGAGATTTTACGCAAGAATCTAGAGAATAAATTTGGTGTTCCAGTTGAATATTTGGTGATAACTCATTATCATGGCGATCATATTTTTGGAATTAAACCCTTTAAAGACGTGTGTGTTTTAAGTAGTGAATTGACTTCAAATATTATGTTGAATAGCGAAACTAAATCTCGTTATCAAGTTTTTATTAAGGATTTGGCGAAGGAAGGTCCAATTGGTGAAGGTATTGAGTATGTCGTTCCTACTCTTCTATTTACAGATAAATTAATCATCCAAGATGACGATTTATATATAGAGATTTTCCACACAGGAGGACATACTGCGGGTTCCAGTTTTGTCTCTTTTCCACATGAGAAAGTTGTTTTTGCAGGTGATTTGATATTTGAGAATGTATTTCCTTACGCTGGAGATCCTACGTGTAACCCTGAACTTCTGATTGAAGCATTGGAAAAAATGAAAAATATTAAGGCAGACATCTATATTCCTGGACATGGCCCAATTTTAAAAGGAGCAGACTCATTAGAAAGGCATATTAAGTTTTACAAAGATCTAAGGAACATAATAAAAGATGCAATAAATGACAATCTTGATGCAGCAAAAGTTTCTGTTCCAGATGTTTTTGGAGAACCTGATGAAGGGCGCAAAAATATGACCGTAAATACGTGGTTGAATTTTTATAAGAACAAATAAAATTTTAATTCGAACTAATTAATTACATTATTTATTTTTTCATTTATTTTTTCTCTATTTTCCGTAACATTATCTAAATCTACTTTCCTAATATTTGTAAGAGTCCAAATCGAACTTGTAACAATTAAACCTAATATAGCACAATAGAAGAATAAAAGGGAAATTCCAAGAATTTCAGCTAATGGTCCAGAGAGAATCGTTATCGGTATTGTATCATTTCCTAAAATACATGTAATTTTTAAATGTTTCTCGATTAGCTGTTTCTTCCAATTTCAAGTGACTCTTTCAAAATGTTGCTTTTAATTTCAAATGTTATCTTAAATTTTAATATTATTAATTTTTTCAGCTGTCACTACAATTTGGTGCTCAAAGTCAATAAATCGCATTTTTGTAAACCGCCATGCTATAAATGTAATGATCACACCTATAAATGCACTATAGATAAATAAATTTTGAATACCGAAAATTACCGCAAGAGGTCCTGAGATAATTGTCCCAATCGGAAGTATAGCCATCGATAAAGATTGATCGACAGACGATACCCTTCCCATCTTATCAGGGGGAACGGTTGTTTGTATAATTGTCATATAAATAGTATTACTAATTGGTAACATAAGTCCGATTATCGATGCTGATAAACCCATTAATAGAAAGGCCCCGGTCGGGGCAAACCCTAACACCGAAAAAATTCCCATTGCAATCATTAATCCTGAAAAATAAACAGTAAGCTTATGTTTCCAATTTTTCTTCAATGTAGTAATTACACCTCCTAAAATCATACCAGCATTAAAAAGTACCAGGATAATTGCTAAATCAGCAGCATTTCCTAAGTGTATCACTTTTATATAGTATGGTAATAACACATTAACCGGAGTTATTAAGAAATTAAGAATCATGGATAAAAACAGAATTATTAACATTCCTGGTATCATTTTAATCGTAATTATTCCTTCTTTCAATTCTTTGATAAGTGATATCTTATGCTTGATTTCTTCTACGTTTCTTACATGAGGTATTTTAATTAGCAATAAGGGAATTATAGCAATACCATAAGTTATTACATCCATCCATAGTATTATTTTAATCGGGAAAAATATCAAGAAAACTGCTCCTATTATTGGTCCTGTGAGTTGTATTAAACTTGTAAATAAATAACCAACTCCATTTATTCTACTTAAACTCTCTTTTGGCACCATAGTTGGAACAATAGCGCTTACAGTAGGCATGTGAAATGCTTGACATAGACCTCTCAAACTACCTATCAAGATTACTAGTAATGGATCTGCCATATTTAAATAAAATAAGATTATGATCCAAACAGTAACTAACGCTTGTAAAGAATCTGCGATTCCAATTAACAATTTACGATTCCATCTATCTGTAAATACTCCCGCAATAGGAGTAACAATTACCATAGGTAAAAAATATAAAGACATACCTATAGAAAGATAAACGGCACTGCCAGTTACCTCTGTAACCCACCATGTAATAACAAAATGAACTACTAACGAACCCATCAGCGAGAACAATTGCCCGCTCCATAAAAATAAATATGACCTAAATGATTTTCGTGTTGGTTTAATTTCCATTCATAATCCCCTAATTTCCTAATTTAATTTATGATTTTTTATTTACATTTTATCTATCATTTCATTAAGTTTTGAAATTACTTCTTCGGAAGTACTTGTGAATTTGAAAACTTTCTCCTCGAGATTACCCTCGATACCTTCCGATACTAATTCATAAATAAGATTTTCAGCTTCTTCAAACGATTTATCCATCGCTTGGGCTAACTTATCAATTGGTAGACTATTATGTAGCTTAATTAATCCATTTACACGTTTTTTAATACGTTCCTTATCAGAATCTTGAATAATAGCCATGTGTACTTTTGATTTACCTTTCTTAATTTGCTTTTCAATTTTATCACCTAACTTATCACCTAACTTCTCTATACCTGAATTTTTTACTGCTTTTTCTATTTTAACACCCATTTTTCCCATCTCACGTCCGAAATCTTCGAATTTGGTTATATCACCAATATTATTCTTAACAAATTTCATCGACTTTCGAACCAATTCTGAAACTGAAGCACCTAAGCCTTCTGCCCAATCCTTCCACTCTTCACTCATTTCTGGGTCGACAGAAATGTTAATTCGCTTAACTGCTTTTTTTCTTGCTTTTTCGAGCCTCTTTCTTACTCTTTCTCTTAACTTATATTCATATTTGTGGATTTTTTCCGTTAAATGTTCGAGTTTCTCTTTAGTTTTTTCGATCCGTTCCTTTGCATTATCTCCTAAATCTTCTAATCCTTCCCTTACATCTCCAATTTCTTTAAGTAGTGATTCTCTCTCGTCCTCAAGATCTTCTAATTCTTCTCTTAATTCTTCTTTTACTTCCTCACTTTCATCAAGTAAATCTTCAATCTCATCTCGAAATTCATCATGCAAATCATCTAATTCATCCATAAGATCATCTCGAATCTCATTTAATTCCCATTTTATCTTCTCAGCATCTCCCTCATAATCTTCATTTTCTTCATTTCTTTCTTTCTCATTTGACACTTTAATCTCTCCTTCTTATTTTATAATTATTCTTTATATTGTTTTTTTTCTACCTCAATTTGAATTGGTTCATTAGCTAAAGAGGCTTGTTTATGGACGTCTATACTGTCGATGTAATAAACTGCTCCTAATATCTCCGTTCCCCGACCAATTATTACATTTCGTCCTCTCACATCTCCGACGACATATGCTCCGGTAATATTAACGTAATTTGTAGCGAAAATACTTCCATGCACTTTAAATCGCTGTTTAATTAACCTTCTAGCACGTAATAGGTTTATCCCGATAAAAATATCATCTCCCTTGATATTTCCATCAATTGTAGCGGAACCCTCAATATCAATTCTTTTTTGAGAAAAAATATCACCTTGTATTCTTGCTGAGCCTGAAGATCTAATTCCTGCAAGGGCTTCAAGTTTATCACCTACCCTTAATGAGCCTGAACTTCCTAATACTCCCTTAATTACTATAGCCCCTTCTACTGACGATGAGCCAGATGATTTTGCATTACCATCCCCATAAAGAGATCCGTTAAGTCTAAAGGATCCAGAACTCCTAACATCTCCATGAACAGTCAAATCTCCCGAACCCCTTAACGCACCAGACGATCGAAATCCATTACATTCAAAATTCCCGTCTATCCTAGCTGAACCTGAAACACGTAATTCATCATTAATTTTTCCCTCTGAAAGCCTTCCTGATCCAGAAATTTTCATAATTTTTTCCTCCTAATTTGTTAATAATAAAATTTTTGTTTTGATTTTTAATATAAAAATAAGATACTATCCCTAAATAATAATTGGGAAGCTGTCTTGCTTTTTATATACTCTAAATCTTCAATATCATTCGTTATTTTCATTTTCATCATATTTGGATTACCGCACATTGATATAAATAAATTAAAAGGTACTGGTAGTGGGGGATTATTTCCTATGGGAATTATCGGCATATTTATGGGTGCTGTAATATTAAGTTTTTCCTATCAAGGTTTCACCGCAGTAGCTGAAATTGGTGGAGAAGTAAAAAATCCAAGAAAAAACATACCTTTGGGGTTATTAATTAGTTTTTTCCTGATTGCTGTTGTCTATATATTAGTTTCAATTGTTATGACAGGAAATATGGATTGGAGAACGTTAGGCGCAATAGAGGGTAATTTAGTTGATGTAGCGGCATTATTTTTTCCTTCATGGGTCCTAATCTTTTTAAGTATCCTAATATTAATCGCCATAGCATCCACTATTCATGGAATTCTCCTGGCTTATTCAAGAAATCTTTTTAGTGCGGCACGTGATCAATTATTACCTTCCTTTCTAGCGAAACTTAATAAGAAATATAAAACACCTCATTGGTCCATAACGTTATTTGTTGTTGGGGCAATAATTCTTTTATTCTTTCAAGCAAGTATACTAGACTTATCAATTGTATTAGCGTTTACTGGGTCAATAACAGCGCTAGTTCTTGCATTTGTTCCCCTTAAACTTGAAAAAAAATTTCCCGATATGATAGAAAAATCTCAATTTAAGCTAAACAGGAAAATTTTAGTAGCGTGTGTAGTCATTAATGTTGCCTATGCCATTTTTTCCCTTATTCTAATGGTTCTAATTTCTCCAATCGCAGTTTTAATATCTGTCATATTTTACATTGGAGCTATAGTTTATTATATAATAAGAAAGAAATGGCTTGCTAAAAACGGTATTGATTTGAATGAAATTTGCAAAACTATTCCAGAAGAAACTCTCGAAGTGTAATTTTAAGATCTCAAAACTTAATTTTAATTTTTAATTTGTTATAGTAAATTATTTTAACTTTTTAGTGTAGGAAACTGATTAAAAGATGGAAAATTTAGTATATTTTGGCGGACCTATTATTACTATGAACGATAATCAACCCCTCATTGAAGCCTTGGGGATTGAAGGGGATAAAATAATCGCAGTGGGTAGGTTAGAAGAAGTTAAAAATAAAATGGGTAACAAATTCAAACTGATCGATCTAAAGGAATGTGCGCTATTACCAGGATTTATTGATTCTCATTTTCATATTGTCCCAATTTTATTTTTTTACGTTTTTCTTAATCTCGCTGATGTTAAAAGTCTAAAGGAGCTTAAAGAGCAATTGATTCAAACTGTTAACAAAAAGAAACCCGGTGAATTTATATACGGTCTAAATTTAAAGGAGGAACAATTTGAAAATCCTGAAGAAAGAGTCCTACCAAATCGTTTTATTCTAGACAATATTTGTCCAGATAATCCCGTATTTCTTTTGCGATACGATGGACATGTAGGTATTGCCAATACGAAAGCATTAGAATTAGCTGAAATTGGCGATAATACTGTAACACCTGCAGGCGGTGAAATTAGACGAGACGAACGAGGTATAATCACAGGCATTTTATCTGAAAACGCAACCTCAATAATTATGACAAAGGTTTCACTCCCAGATCCAGATGAGATAATGAAAGCGGCAGCGCAAGCTTACAAAGATTTAGCAGCTGAAGGTATAACTTCCATCCATGGAATTGTCGAATTAGATAAGGAAGGTGGGGTGGTAAACCTTGGAGGACTTGAAATACCACTTTTGAAAACAATAAAAGATAAAATACTTCAAGATTGGTATGGAATTGTGTATACTGCCGAACCTAAAAAAATAAAACGACTGCAAAAACCTCCCTTGGACGATGGTAAACTAGATGGCAGATTTAAAATTGGATGCTTGAAATCTTGGTTGGATGGTACATTAGGATCCGCCACAGCTCTTATGTTTGAACCTTTTTCAGACCATCCAAATAATAGCGGTTTTTCAGTTATTGACGAGGGTATTCTATACGAAAGGATGGTTAAGGCACATAACTTAGGTTTTCAAATTGCATTGCATGCAATTGGTGATAAGGCAAATAAAATTGTTATTAATTTATATAAAAAGCTTCTCGGGGAATACCCTAGGAACGACCATAGACATAGAATCGAACACGCATCAATGCTTACTGCAGAAATGATAAAGGATATGAAAGATTTAGGCTTAATAGCCTCGTGTCAACCGCCCTTTATTAATTCTGAGCATACTTGGCTAGAGAAACGAATAGGTAAAGAAAGATGTAAAATAATTTATCCTTTTAAGTCACTTATTGAGGAGGGAGTGATTATTGCAGCAGGCTCGGACGGGCCTGTTGAAAATCCAAACGTTATTGATGGATTACATGCCATGATTAATCGAAATGGCTTTGTTCCCGATGAATGTGTTTCGATTATGGATGCTTTAAAAGCATACACGATAAATGGAGCATATGCTGCATTCCAAGAAGAAATTAAAGGGAGCATAGAGGTTGGAAAATTAGCAAATTTTGTTATCTTAAATAAAAATCCATTAGACCTTTCAAAAGATAATATAAAGCACCTTCAAGTTGTTGAAACTATTATACGGGGTAAAACTGTTTATAAAAAAGAATAGTAAATTTTCAATAATTTAACGCTCCAAATCATTTTAGATATTTTAAATTTAATACTACATTTCAAAAAGTAAAACCTAATATTATTTTGAATAGGGGATATTAAAATTGAATGAAAAAAAGATAATTTATGGCGGACCTATTTTAACGTTAAATGAAGATCAACCTTCTGTAGAAGCTGTAGCTATTGAAGGAGAAAAAATTGTTGCTGTTGGAACTTTGAAAGATCTTAAACATCAGCTTTATGATGCTGAATTGATAAATTTGGAGGGTAAAACAATATTACCTGGGTTTCATGACTGTCATTGTCATCCGATTGCTTATGTGTTTTTTTTAGTTAATCTAAATTTACGTTCCATAAAAAGTTACAAAGAATTCAAAGAAAAACTCAAATTAACTGCTAAAGAAAAAAAACCTGGCGAATATATTTTTGGTTTAAGTTATGATGAGTTGAATTTTGAAGATGAAAAAATTTTACCTGATAAATGGATTTTAGATGAGATCTGTCCTAATAATCCTGTTTTTATTTTAAGATTTGATGGTCATATTGGAATTGGAAACAGTCAAGCTTTAGAGTTAGCTGGAATTGATGCTAATAGTATCCCGCCTGAAGGCTGCGAATATAGGAAGAATAATAAGGGAGAATTGACAGGAGAAATAACAGAAAAAGCAGTCAGTATAATTTTATCGCAATATGCCCTCCCAAATCCAGAACAAATACGAGAAGCTGCTATGCAAGCTTTTAATAATTTAGCAAAAAAGGGGATAACTACTGTCCACGGAATAATTCATTTAGGAGCAGGTGGAGAGGCAGGAGATTTAGGAGCTATTGAAATTCCAATTATGAAATCAATACAGGATGTAATTCTTCAAAATTGGTATAGTCTTGTTGGTACTAAAACTCCAAAAAAGTTAAAAAAAGTTAAAAAACCACCATTAGATGGTGGAAAAAATGATAGTAAATTTAAAGCAAGAGCATTGAAATTATATATTGACGGTTCTTTAGGAGCATGTACAGCATGGATGCACGAACCATTTTCAGATCACCCCGATAAAACTGGATTTAGCGTGTATGATGATCTAGAGGAGCTTTATGAACAAATGAAAATCGCACATAACTTAGGATTTCAGATTGGAGTGCATGCGATTGGAGATAAAGGAAATAGAATATTAGTTGATTTATATAAGAGATTATTAACTGAATATCCCCGAGAGGATCATCGACATAGAGTGGAGCATGCCTCTTTATTAACTTCTGATGTCATAAAAGATATGAAAGAGTTGAGATTAATTGCTTCAATTCAGCCTCCATTTATAACCACAGATGCAAAGCTTGCTGATTATAGGCTGGGTCCAGAAAGAAGTAAATATACTTATCCATTCAAATCATTAGTCGATAGTGGTGTTATATGTGCTTCTGGTTCCGATTGTCCCGTAGAGGATCCTGATGTAATATGGGGACTTCACGCATTGGTTAATCGAAATGGATTTATTCCCGAAGAATGCCTGAATATTAAAGCAGCCTTAAAAAGTTATACAATTAATGCAGCTTACGCGGCCTTCGAAGAGAATATTAAGGGAAGTATTGAAATCGGAAAATTAGCAGATTTTGTTATCTTAGATAAAAATCCGCTCGAAGTTCCTAAAGAAAATATTAAGGATATTCAAGTTTTTGAGACAATTATTAGAGGTAAAAGTGTTTATAAGAAAGATTAACTTTCCTTTACTTTTTCTAATTTTTTTATAAAATTAATTGAATTATTGTTATCAAAAAACTTTAAGAGTCTTTTTAAATATATGAAGAGTTAAATTAAACTACTAAATATATCTAAGAATTTAATTAGAAAAAAATGTTGTACGATAAACTCAAAACATATAATAATAAAATTTATACAGGAATGGAAATTGGAAATTCGCATTTCTGGAATTATAAAGATGGAAAATGGCATGAAACCAAAAAAGCTCCTGATAGATGGAGTTTTAATTTTAATAGTGTCAAAACACGAGTAAATCCAGCACCGGTTAATACAGGTGCTAGTATCCAAACAAAATATCATTGGTATATCATTGCTGATCAAATAGCTACCAAGATCAATCCTAATTCTTATTGGACTACTATGAAAGGTGTTAAATTCAAAATTGGTCATAAAAGACCCCATTGGAAGTCATTTAGTTATGATTATCCAGAACAAATTTCATATAAAGAACGCGTGATAACTATTTTAGAGCAGATTCTTAAAAAATTAAAAGAAGAAGTATAAATGAAGTGAAACAGCCTTATTTATTTTTCAAAAAATTTAATCCTTTTCTAAACATTCAAACATTTTTTTCGAGCATCTACACCTAGGGCACTTAAACTTTTCATCAAGTTCTTCAAAAGGAATTTCCCTTCTCTCATCAATATAGAGAAATTGGCATCGTCTACATCTATAAGTGGGCATAATTTTTCATAAAATTATTTTTTTTGATGTGTTATTAAATATCATTATACTTTTTTCTCAAATCCAGACTTAGGACCTTTACAATTGGGGCATTTCCAATCTGCAGGTAAATATTTAAACAAGATTTCCATTTTGGCATCATCGTACTCACTTCCACAACCCCCGCATACCCATTTATATAAATTAATTGCCTTTCTAAGTTCAGCTTCGCTAATTGGTTTTTCAATATTTTTATTAACATATGGAATTGCGTCTTTTTCTCCAAATAATATAGCTCCTTTAAGGTTATTATCTTTTATAACAATTTTTTTATAACATCTGCCTTTATTATCAATATTTTTCAGAATTTCCCATCCAGCTCCAACTAGATCTTGATCCGAGGGATCGAAAATTCCTACAGAAGTAAGATCTATTCCAACAATTTTCAGTGTGTTTTTAGGAACCGTACCCTTATATTCAATTTTCTTTTTCTCTAAAACCGATGCCGCTACGATTTTAGACTGTTCTAGGCATGCAGGGATAATCCCCCACGTTTGATTTTTATATTCTATGCAATCTCCAACAGCATATATATCTTCAGCACTGGTTTCTAAGAATTGATTGACAATAATACCCCTATTTGTTTCTAATTTTATGTCTTTAGCCAAATCAATTGTGGCTCTAATACCTGCTTGTATTAAAACAATATCAGCTTCGATTTCACGGCCATCTTTTATTTTTATTCCTTTAACAGATCCGTTTACAATAATTTCTTCAGTAGCAGCATCTAATTCTACATTAATTCCCATATTCTCTATTACTTCTTTTAACATGCCACCGCAATCAATATCTAGTTGGCGTGGTAGTAATCTTGGAAAGAATTCCACTACAGTTGTATCCAAATTACAATTTTTAATTTGTCTTGCCAACTCTAAACCTAACAATCCTCCACCAATAATCACCGCTTTCTTAACATTATTATTTTTAATATAATCTCGAATGTCTAAGGCGTTATCTATGTTACGCAATGTAAAAACTCCTTTACCAACCATTTCAACAGCATTTTTAATAGGTGGAATATTTGGCATACTTCCTGTAGCAATGATAAGTTTATCATAAGCTACAGGTTCGTCCTCATCTTCAATAATTGCTTGCTTTTGCTTAGGATGAATTGATTTAATTTTTTTGTTTAAATGAGTTTTAATTTTCTTATTTTTATACCACTCTTCCTGAAAAACAATAATATCATCAATCGTAACCCGCTCACTAATTAATTCGGGAAGCTTTATCCGAGTGTAATAGGGGTAATTTTCTTGAGAATAAATTTCAATCTGTACATTATCATCTTGATTTCGAATATATTGAGCTGCAAAAGTTCCTGCAACGCCATTTCCTATAATTAAAACTTTCATCATTTCTTTATGATTTTTCTTCTTATTTTAAAGTTTTCATTATGAGTTGTTAATTTGAACATGTTCGCGTGTAAAAATATATTCTAATCAATTTACTTTTTAATTAAGAAATTAAAAGAGCTATGATGATAATGACAGTATCCGAACACAAAAAATTGGTTAAAAGAAAAATAATTGAAATTGATGAGGATTTATGCACTGGTTGTGGCAATTGTGTAATTACATGTGCCGAAGGAGCATTAGAAATTATAGATGGGAAAGCCAAGGTTGTGAAAGAAGTATTTTGCGATGGGCTTGGTGCATGCCTCGGCGAGTGTCCAGAAGGTGCCCTAAAAATAATTGAACGCGAGGCGGTAGAGTTTGATGAAAAGGCTGTAGAAGAACATTTAGAAAAATTAAAGACTAAGCAACATCAAGAATTGCATGTTGCAACTCAAGAACCAGGTAATGTTGCTTGTGGATGTCCGGGGTCGCGTATGATGACTTTTACTGAATGTGATGATGGAGAAGAGCAAGTTTTAGAGGGAAAAATAAAATCTCAATTAACACAATGGCCTATTCAAATGCATTTAATCTCTCCAACAGCACCTTACTACCAAGGAGCAGATGTATTACTTTCTGCTGATTGCGTTGGCTATTCCTTAGGAGGCTTTCATCCTGAATATCTAAAAGGTAAATCGCTAGCTATTGCTTGCCCGAAATTAGATCAAGGACAAGAAGTTTATATAGAAAAGATACGTTCGTGGATAGAGGACGCAAAAATCAATACTCTGACAGTTCTTACCATGCAAGTTCCTTGCTGCTCTGGATTAGTATATCTTGCGAAAGAAGGTGCTGCTAGAGCTACGAGAAAAGTCCCTATCAAAAGCATTGTTG
>JAHQWI010000154.1 GCA_029856085.1 Promethearchaeia archaeon
AAAATATAATGATTTTTTATAGATATAAAATTAGGATGAAACCATTAGATTATTATGTTTTTCCTAATTTTTTTCTTGCCTTTTTATAGCTCTTATCTGACCAATATCTAATGATTTTAGGAAAATAACGATTTATTTTCCAGATGAATTTAGCCTCACCCGGTAAAATGTTAAACTTATTTTTTAAAATACCATGTATAAAGACTTCAGCCACATCTTCAGGTGTTTCAAGCCCTCCTCTTGCTTCCATTATTCGACATTCTTCAGGTTTTGTCTTGTTTTCTATTTCAAATCCAGGAGTATCCATAGAAGGAGGATAAAGAATTGATATATTAATTCTATAAGGTTTTAACTCATTTCGAAGCGTTTCCGATAAACCTACAACTGCGTATTTAGATGGAACATAAGTTGTAAAACCCATTAAGCCCATATACCCTAATATGGAAGAAACATTTGCAATGTGTCCCTTTTTTTCCTTCATGAAGTAGGGTAATAGGATTAGAATTGGAACTAACTGACCATAATAATTCACTTCCATGTTCTTTTTAAAATCACTGAGAGAAATTTTTTCAATATAATTGGCATGCGCATACCCAACACAGTTTAATAAATAATCAGGAATTCCATATTTCTCTATAAATTCAGTTAAAAGTGGTTTTAATTTATCCATAATTGTGGTATCACATGCAATGATCTCTATAAATTGGGAATCGCCAAGTTTTAATTTATTAATCTCATTAGCAGCTTCTTTTAAAATTTCTATCCTTCTCGCAATAATACATACGCTTCCCCCTAATTCTACAAAATATTTTGCTGTGGCTTTTCCTAATCCCTGAGATCCACCAGTTATAACAGCAATTTTGTCTTCAAATGGTTGCTGTCTAACTAATTTCTCTTTTTTCATATTACATCACTTAAATTATTTTAGAATTTTGATAAAAATAATTTCCTCAAATTTTAAATATTTATCCAACCAAAAATCATGAAAATAGGTCCAAAAATTATACAGAATAGATTAACTATTAGATTTAGAATAATTTCAAATTTTTCACCACTATATCCCCCATATTGTAGATTGTGAGAAATATCAAGTAAGCCCAAGAAAACCATAGTACTTCCACCTGCAATAGAGAAAAAATCCCCAAATTTTTCGTTCATAATAAGGCCAATGGCTCCTAAAATTAAACAGGGAACCGCCCATCCTAAATCTGGTAATGGAAAAGATCTCTCATATTCAAGATATCCTTCTCGTTGATCTGGCTTTTTATTTTCAACTATAAAAAAGTAGATCCAGAACCCAATAAAACCTACTGCAATAAAAATTTCTAATCCGGCAATTATCAATTCTAACATATAATCTCCATATTAATGTTTAATTTAAATTATAATTTTTAAAAGATTTAAATATCAGATTTTAATGTATTTGGTGGAACTCCTACTTCAGCAGTACCCCCATCTATGGGAAAAGTATGACCTGTGATAAAATTACTCCTTGGAGAAGCTAAAAAAATCATTAGGTTAACAACATCCTGTATTGTTCCTATTCTATTTAATGGTGTTTTAACATTTCCATCTTTCATAGTTTGAATCATAATATCCTCTCTATTCCCATAAACACCAGTAACATGAAATCCGGGGGCAATTGCATTTGAAGTAATATAAGGAGCAAGACTTTTAGCTAATAGCTGTGTCAAAGCTATTACCCCAATTTTGCTTATACTATAGATTGGGATTAAAGGATCAACAACCGAACCTGCAATTGACGTAGTATGAATAACCTTCCCTCTTAAAGGCTCAAATTTTTGACGATTCATTTTGCGGCATACAAATTTATCAATTAACCATTGACCTTTAAGATTAACATTCATAGTCAAATCCCATGCTTTTTCACCCACTTTTAAAACATCTACTCCATAAGCTGCTTCGGTACCTGCGTTATTAAATAAAACATATATATTATCTAGTTCTGAAAATGCTTGTTCAGTCATTTTTTTAACTTGCTTAGCCTCTGATACATCGCATAATATGGGGATTACTTTTTGTTTTGTTTCTTTCTCGACATTCTTACTTGTTTCATTAAGGAGTTCTTCATTTATATCAACTAAAACTAAGTCCGCCCCTCTTTCGGCAAAAGCATAGGCTACGCCCCTACCAAATCCAGATGCCCCTCCAGTAATAAGACACCCTTTCCCTTCTAGAAATTTTTCCGTCACATTTCACCATCATTGATATTTGAATTATCTTTTTGTTAATGATAATAATTTTCTTTCACCCTATTTAAAATTTTAATATAGAACCTTTATAATGGAGCTAAAACCAAAACTTTAATTATTAAAACGTAATTAAAAAATAATATAGAAATATCAAGTGAATCAAATATGGTTGATAAAGTAGTACCTTATTTAATTAATGTGGGTGAGATCACTCCTGCACGGAGTCAAGCTGCAGTATTAAATGAATTGGCAATGGCTTTAATTGAATGTATAGGAATTTATAGTAAAAATCTTAAAAAATTGGGGAGATTATCAAAAATATCAACTGCCTTTTGGCCAGTTCGATTAGTTCCTTTATCTGATACTAGAGCGTGTGTAATGAGTTATCTTTATAATAAACAAGAGAAGTTGAATATAGGGAAATTTGCTCAAATACCCCCGAGACCAGAAGCAGTTATTAAAGGAGCAGATCCAGTGAGTTTTCTTAATTCTTTACGGCAATTTAATAATACTTACCTAAAAAGATCTAAAAACTTCAAAAGAGGGATGGTCATCCAAGAAGCTCTCTTTAATACCAATGAAATTGGCTATTTTCAGAACTTCTTCCTTAATCAATACAATTTAAGCGCCCACCCTTCTCCCTATTTTCTACTCGAAGGGGATTCTATTTCAAAAAGCGTAAATCAAACTAGAATTGTAAACGACATTCCTGAATATGTATCTCAAAAGGATGTTCAACTTCTTGATACTTTTGGAGATGCTATTACAAAACTATGTGAAAGATGGATTGAAAAAGGAGGTAAAGAAGCAGATAAAATTCGAGATACAAATATTGACACGGGTGAAGAAGAAAAACAATTAGCTATACTTAATAAAGAACTACAAGCAGAAAAAGAACGAGAAATTGAAAAATCTCCAGAAGAATTGGTAAAAAGTGGTAAATATAAAATCAATGACAAAACTGGTGAATTAAATAATAATATCAGTACTCTTAAAGGCAGCGTTGATAGTATGAGGAACTCATTAAATCAAAGAGATCTTTTTTTAACAGAAGAGGCTTTAAAAGATATTGATTTAAAATATCGAGACTTAGGGAATTCAATTACACGTTATAAAAATGAAATCGCTCAATTAAGGAAAAATGTGCAACGTGAAATATCCGATCTTGAGAAAACAAAACAACAAAAGTTAAGAGAACTAGAACGCAAAAAAACTGAAGTTGAGAAGCAAATTGAGGCAAAACACTCTGGATTAAGTAAAGATTTAAGTTCTGCTGAAGGAGTGGTTGCCCAAATTGCAACGGAAAAACAATCATCTTTAAATAATATCGAAAGTGTCAGGGATAAAGAAATGACTGATATTCAAAACTTTTTTAATAACTACTCTCTAGAGTTAAAAACACAAAATATTATAGTTGGAATACCAATATACATCTTTTACTTCCTTGATCCTAATACTAATAGAACTACTGAAAGAGCGCCGATATTACCAATATTGATAGATAAAGGAAAACCTGTGAAGACAAAAGTCAAAGCAAGCTTTCGGCAAAAAATAAGGGATTTAATGAATAAAGATAACGCAATGATAGATTTAGTAGAAACTCAAGGTGATAAGAATAATTTAATGGAGATGAAGAACTTAGATACTCGATTAGAAGATTCAATTAACGATCTAAGAATTCGAAAAATCCTAAACAAAAGACAAGCTGAAACAGCAAAAGATGTAATTGCGAACTTGGTTTGGTAAAAAAATATTATTTTTTAAAATCTTTATTTTTATTATTTTCTTGAATTTATGTATATACCATCGTTTTTCCACAACATTCAGGAATAGGTTGATATCCACATTCTTCTGAGCAGCAACATAATAAGTAGCCCTCCTTAACCATCATTGATTTATTAGAACATTTTGGTACCTCTTGCTTCCTCCCACAAACCGAACAAATTAATTTTTCTCCCATTCTTAACATCACCTATTCATTAATTTTATCCAAGTTTTCTAAAACAATGAACAAACTAAAATAGTACTGTTATTATTTATAATCTTCATGCTAGAACTATTTGTTTAGGGAAGGCAAAATTCATTAAAACTTTGTGAATTATAAGAATTATAATTGTAAGACCTTTCCCTTTAAAAATCTTCAATAATTATGTCATATAAATTGTTTTTATTATTCTAAACTTGAGGAGTGCAAAATGTCTAAAAAATTAACTTTAAAAAATACATTTAAACTTTATGAAGATGCGCTTAAATTAATACCGGGAGCAATTTTAGGAATAAGACGCCCAAGTAATTTTATTGAAGGTGAATATCCGATATTTTTTAAGACTGCAAAAGGTGGGAAGGTTATTGATGTTGATGGGAATGAATATATTGATATGCTCTGTGCTTATGGACCAATAATAATTGGACACAGAGAAGAAGAAATAGATAATGAAGTTATAAAACAAATCAAAGATAAGGGTTTTTGTATGTCATTGACCCAACCAATACAAAATAAGTTAGCTCAAAAATTAAAGTCATTAATTCCCTGTTGTGAAAGGATGGTTTTTGTCAAAACAGGTTCTGATGCTACAACAACAGGAATTCGAGTCGCTCGAGCATTTACAAAACGTTTTAAAATACTTAGATGTGGATATCATGGATGGCATGATTGGGCTATAGGTCATGAACTTTCTGGAGGGATACCTAAGAAACTATTTGAAGATGTGCATGAATTTGAATTTAATAATCTTAATCAAGTAGAAGAGTTGATGAAAAAATATGGTGATGATGTAGCTGCTATTATTACTACACCTGTTAATCATCCAGGAGGTCATAAAGTAGAGATGCCAAACCCTGGATTTTTAGAAGGTCTTCGAAAAATTGCTAATAATTACGGGTCACTATTGATGTATGATGAAATTCGTACTGGTTTTCGATTTGATCTAGGAGGAGCACAAAAATTTTTTGGGGTCGTACCTGATCTTGCTGCTTTTGGAAAGGCAATGGCAAATGGTTACCCAATTAGCTTCCTTGGTGGAAAACAAAAGGTTATGGATGTATTAATTGAGGAGGTTTTTCTTAGTTCAACTTTTTTCCCAAATAGCTTAGCACAAATTGCGTCACTTAAGACAATAGAGATCTTAGAAAGGGAAAAAGTCTTGGAAAATATTAATAAAAAGGGAAATGAATTTGCTAAAAAAGTAATTGACTTGATCGAAGAAAGTGGTGTTCCATGTGTTTTTTCTGGTGGACCTTGGATGCCATATATTACATTTGAGCATGATCCAAATCTTTTATATAAAAAATTACGTGAGGAATTTTACACACAATTAATTCGGCGTAAAGTTTTTCTTCAACCATTTCACCACGGCTATATTTGTTATCGGCATACAAATGAAGATTTAGATTTAGCCGCTGATATGATTAGTGAATCTTTAAATGAATGTAGAAAAATGATCAAGTGAAAAATTCTATGGTTCGGCCATTGGAAGGGATAAAAGTTTTGGATTTATCAAGGGCTTTAGCTGGTCCTTATTGTACAATGATGCTAGCAGATATGGGTGCAGAAGTAATCAAAATTGAAATGCCTGAAAGAGGCGATGATTCTCGAGCATGGGGTCCTCCTTTTGTTGAAGGAGAAAGCGCCTATTTTATAAGTGTTAACCGAAATAAAAAGTCCATGACTTTAAACTTAAAAAAGGAGAAATCCATAGAGATTATTCATAGATTAATTAAGCAGTCTGATGTTTTGATTGAAAACTTTCGTCCTGGTACAATGGAAAAGTTGAGTTTATCCTATGATGAAGTCAAAGAGATAAACCCTAAGATTATATATTGTAGCATATCTGGGTTTGGACAAGATGGTCCGTATCGGTTATTGCCCGGTATGGATCAAGTTCTTCAAGGAATGGGTGGATTGATGAGCATTACAGGTGAACCTGAGGGTCCTCCCATTAAGGTTGGAGTAGCTGTTGCCGATATTGCCGGTGGAATGTTCGCGGCATATGGGATAGTAGTAGCACTTTTTAATAGAGAAACGGGTGGTAAAGGACAGATGATTGATCTAAGTTTGTTAGACTGTCAAGTAGCTTGGTTAACCTATCGTGCTGGTTCTTTCTTTGCATCAGGAGAAATTCCAAAACCACTAGGCTCTGGTCACCCTGTTATTGTTCCTTACCAAGCATTTAAAGCTAAAGATGTATATGTTAATGTTGCTGCTGGTAATGATCAATTATGGCAAAAATTTTGTAAGGCTCTTGGATTGGAAAATATAATGAATGAACAACGATTTGCTACAAATGCTATGCGGGTTAAAAATAGGGAAGAAATAATTAAGATTATCGGAGATGTAATTTGCACTAAAAAAGCTGATGAATGGCTTAAAATCTTGACTGAAGCGGGGGTACCATGTGGCCCTATCTATAATATGGATAAGATTTTTAGTGACCCTCAAGTATTACACAGGGAAATGGTAAAGGAACTTGAACATCCGACAGCAGGAAAAATCAAAGTAACTGGAATTCCAATCAAATTATCTAATACACCTGGAGAAATCCTCAAAGCACCACCAGTTTTAGGACAACATACAAAAGAAATCCTCTCTGAATTAGGATTTAAAGAAATTGAAATTGAGAAATTGTATGAAGAAAAAGTAATTTAATTTATCTGAATTTTTTAAAAGCTAATTGGGATGTATTATATTGGATAAGCTTATTATTACTGCTGCTATTTGTGGTGCGGAAGTTACCAAAGAAATTAATAGTAAAGTACCATATACAGTAGAAGAAATCGGGAGAGAAGCAGAGTCTGCATATTATTCAGGTGCTAGCATAATCCATCTACATGTTAGAGAAGATGATGGAACTCCCACTCAAGATATAAAAAGGTTCAAGGTGTGCACAGAAGAAATTAAAAAAAGATGCCCAGACGTTATTATTCAACCGTCTACTGGTGGCGCAATTGGAATGACGAACAAGGAAAGGTTACAGCCAATTTACTTAGATCCACCTCCTGAAATGGCAACTTTAGATTGTGGAACGATGAATTTTGGAGGGGATGAAATTTTTGTAAATACTGAAAATACTATTATCTATTTTGCTGAAGAAATGAATCGTTTAGGGATAAAATATGAATTAGAATGTTTTGATAAAGGAATGATTGATATGGTGATGCGATTACATGATAAGGGATATATTAAGACTCCTATGCATTTCAACTTTGTACTAGGTGTTGTTGGAGGAATTGGTGCTACAGCACGTGACTTAGAGTTTCTCATTGGGAGTATTCCAAAAGATTCAACTTATACTGTTTGCGCAATTGGTAAGCATGAATTTCCAATGGTCTCATTATCAATTAAAAAGGGAGGGCACGCTAGGGTAGGTTTTGAGGATAATGTATATCTCTCGAAGGGTGTATTAGCAAAATCGAATGGAGAATTAGTGGAAAAAGTGGTTAGAATTGCAAATGAATTCAGAAGAGATATTGCATCTCCGAATGAAGCACGAAAAATCCTAGGTATATTATAGTCAAACTAAATACAAAAATAAAAGGTAATTATGTATAAGGAATTAGCAAAATATTATGATTTAATTTATTCTTGGAAGGATTATAAAAAGGAAGCTAATAGGATTAATAAGTTAATTAAAAAGTATAAAAATTCGGATGGGAATAAGTTACTTGATGTGGGATGTGGAACAGGAAAACATCTAGAATATTTTAAAGAGAAGTTCTCCTGCACTGGTATTGATTTGAATGAAGAAATGATAAGTGTTGCGAAAAATAATATTAGTAACGTAGATTTCAAACCAGCAGATATGATGAGCTTCGATTTAAATGATAAATTCGACATAATAACCTGTCTGTTTAGTTCAATTGGTTATGTAAAAACCTATGATAATTTAGAAAAAACCATTTTAAACTTTAAGAAACATTTAAAATCAGGTGGAGTTGTAATCATTGAACCATGGTTTACTAAATCTACTTATTGGGTGGGGCACCCTGGAATGACAACTTATGACGGAGAGGACATTAAAATCGCCAGATTAAATACAACCGCATTGGATAATGATCTTTCAGTTATGGAAATGCATTATTTAATTGTCGAAAGAGATAAAGATGTTAAATATTTTGTCGATAAACATGAAGTAGGACTTTTTGAGATTGATCAGTTCTTAGAAATAATGAATAATTCTGGTTTTAAAGCAGAATTTTTAAAAGATGGGTTAATGGAAGGAAGAGGTCTGTATATAGGTATAAAATTATAAATAATGTGAAACTGTTTTAGCTAATAAAAATGTCGGTAATTATATTTTCTAAGTAAGGACTATCTTTAATTTCAAGAATTTGGTTCCTTTTATAAAATTTCTCAAGTGTTTCCCATATTGAAGATTTTTTTTGTATACTTTCTGTAAATTTGGTAAGTTTTTGCTTTGCAAGATATGTTTGCCCTTTGAATAAATAACAGAACAAAAAGGAATTAACAGATTGAAGAATTATCGTATTTTCACCAAATTTTGCTCGATCGAGTCCTTTCGAAAAAACCTCACTACTAAAAGTGTTAAATGCGGTTAAAAATCCACTAATAATATCTTCTTCAATCTTAAATTCGTCGGAAAACGTGTTAGAAAACAAGAGAGACCCACCCTCAGTTATTATTAAAAGAAGTACAGGTTCTTCAGGAGTTAATTCTGTTGGCTCTACCACACTCTTATTTTGTAATCTATCTATAACTCCATCAAAGGAGGCTAATTTTATCCGTTCTGCTATAGTGAGATCGTCCTTTTTAATTGTATTCCAAATGTTTAAGTGATCCAACAGATTATCATGTTCACTAGAAATCTTTGCTGCCAGTAAGTTTAAACCATGTAAGTCCGCAATACCCTGAGCTTCTGTTAATAATTGTTTCGCCTCGTCTACATTCATTTGGATTAATGCCATCTTCGCTTGTAAGACCTTAGCTTCAGCTAACCATGAAAATGAGCTTTGATTTTCTGCAACATTAACTAATCGCATAATTAATGGATTTAATTCCTCCAATACTTCTGGATTGCTAGACATGGATAATTCATTCAAGAAAACATCACATAAAGAAATTAAAGAAAAGATATGTATTTGAGGTACGATAATCTCATCTTCAACGATTTGTTTTAATAACATTTCAGCTTCTGTATGATCTCGGGTCCGACCACTCGTTTTCAATAGTAATGCTTTTGTCATTGAATATGCTTGAGTGAATATTTTGCTGTCCTTTTGATCAGCAAGTTCCTTCAAACGTATTATATACTGTTGTACTTGGTCGCGGTGACCTCTATCTAGGTGTATATAAACCAATCGTAAAAGTGAGAGTATCATTACAAGTGTGAAATTATTTTCAGAAAGTACTAAGCTGCGTTCAAGATAAGTAATAGCTTGTTCATAGTCTCCTTTCATCCTGTAAAGACCCCCAATATACATAAGATTAAATTCAATTTCTATAACTAAATTTAATTCTTCTGCAAGCTTAACAGCTTTTTTGAAATATTTCATAGCCCTATCTAATTCACCCTTTTCCTGGTATATAGTACCTAGAATTCGAAATATCCCAGTTTTGATTCGAATATTAATTTCTTTAACCGATAAACCTTGGTTGCAAAATTTTAAAGCATTATTAAGATCACCCTTATTATAATAAATATCCCCAACTAAAGAAAGACAATTTGCAAAACCAATTCTGTGGTCTAGTTCTTTGAAAAGGTTCAGGCTCTTCATAGCATTGTCTAAAGCTTTATTAGGTTCACCACTTGAAAGATATATATAACCAATTAACATTAAGGTAGATCCTATTCTCAAATCATTACCGATTATTTCTGGTGAAAGAAAAACCTGGCTTTGTTGTGCTAACTCTAGTGCCTTATTATAATTGCCCTTAAAAAAAAAAGCCCAGGATTTATTTTGCATCAATTCCCATTGTAGGGGTAAAATAAGCATGGATGATTTATTGGGAAGGGTATTTATTAATTTTTCAGCTTCTAAAATGAAATCAAGACCCTTTTCAATGTTTCCAAGGAGTATTACATATGATTTCAAAGCTAGCGCATTAATAGATATGGTGACATTTCCTTGTTTTTGACTCATTTGATAAGCAAGTTCACCAACTTTTATAGCATCTTCATGTTGCCCTTCTAGAACATATATAGTTCCCTTTAAAAGGAGACAGAATAGCTGATCTCCAGGTTTAAGTATTCTTTTTTTCTCGAGAGAAATTAAAATTTCAAGTGCGTCTCTGGCTTTACCTTCAATCAATAATTTTCTAGCTTTATTTAATTCTTTAAGTCCTAAATCAACCATTTTTTTAGCATCCATAAATTATATTATATAGGGATCTATAATCTTAAAATCAAGAAATTTTTCTTTTATCAAATTCTTGGATAAAATGAAGGAAGATTGATTTACTTAAAAGAGTTTGGTATCTCATAGTAGAATTTTATGACATCAAACAACGGCATTATATAAAAACTAAAAAACACAATTAACTAGATAGTTTAAAATAACTTCTGAAGAAGAAAAATCTTTTTTAAATTGGGGAGAATATTATGAAAAAGGGAAATAAATACGGAACTCATAGAGTTATTGAACCTAAAGGAGCACTTCCACAACCTGCATTAAGAATATCAAACGATATGGAAATTTTTGATAATGAGATTTTAATCGATGTAGACTATCTCAATATTGATTCTGCTAGTTTTACGCAACTTAAAGAAGAAGCGAAAGGAGATATTGAAAAAGTTAAAGCGAAAATAATGGAAATTGTAAATGAAAAAGGCAAAATGCAAAATCCTGTTACTGGTTCTGGTGGAATGCTTATTGGAAAGGTGGAGAAAATTGGAGATTCATTGAAAGGTAAGGTTAAAATAAAAGAAGGAGATAAGATTGCTACATTAGTTTCACTTTCCTTGACACCATTACGAATTGACGAAATCCTTAATGTTAAACCTGATATTGATAGAGTAGAAATTGAAGGAAAAGCAATTCTTTTTGAAAGTGGTATCTATGCTAAACTTCCTGAAGATATGGAGGATACATTAGCATTAGCAGTATTAGATGTGGCAGGAGCACCCGCTCAGGTCCAAAAACTTGTGAAACCAGGAAATACAGTTCTAATTTTAGGGGCAACAGGTAAATCTGGACTAATGTGTTCCTACGTTGCTAAGAAGCTTGTTGGTAAGAAAGGGAAGATTATCGGCCAAGCGAGAAACGCAAAAAGGGCAGCATTTTTACGTGACACTGATTTTTGTCATGAAGTAATAATTGCTGATGTTTATGAACCCACAGATGTACTAAAAAAGACTTTAGAAGTAAATAATGGCAATGAGGTTGACATTTCAATAAACTGTCTAAGTATTCCTAATACAGAATTATCATGCATTCTTCCTGTTAGAGATGGGGGGATTGTGTATTTCTTTTCCATGGCTACAAGCTTCACTAAAGCTGCTCTTGGTGCAGAGGGTGTAGGAAAAGATGTATCTATGATTATAGGTAATGGGTATACAAAAAATCACGACCAAATAGCATTAGAACTACTACGGGAATCGAATACCTTAAGGAAAATATTTGAAGAAAAATATGTAAAGAAATAGTTATACATTCCTTGAAGTTTTATAAATTAATCTAAATAACCAACATTTTTAGTTTAAGAAACCTTAGTCTTAATTAGATTCGAATTTAAGTTTAGATATATTATTATGAAAGTTAATAGACGGAATGAAATATTTTCTCATATAAGTGATGAGGATTGGAAAGATTGGAAATGGCAAGTTAAAAATAGAATAACGACGTTAGAAGAACTTAAAAAGTATATCAAATTGACCAAAGAGGAAGACGATCCTAGAATCTTACAAGAATATAGGATGGCAATTACCCCCTATTATCTATCCTTAATCGATCCCGATGATCCTTATGATCCTGTTAGAAAACAAGCAATTCCAACAAATCTTGAATTAGTAAGATACACTGGTGACCTTGAAGATCCACTTAGTGAAGATGTTGATTCTCCTGTTGAGGGGTTAACGCATCGTTATCCTGATAGAGTACTCTTTTTAGTCAGTGAAACTTGCTCCATGTATTGTAGACATTGTACACGAAGACGATTTGCTGGCCATCACGATATGGCCCCTCCACAGTCACAAATAGATGCTTGTATAGAATATATAAAAGACACTCCCACCATAAGAGATGTTCTTTTGTCTGGAGGAGATGCTTTATTAGTATCTGATAAAAAATTGGAGGATATTTTAAAAAAATTGAAAGAAATATCTCATGTAGAAATAATACGGATTGGTTCTAGAGCACCAGTAACAAATCCATTCCGAATCACTCCAGAATTATGTGAAATGCTTAAAAAATATCAACCTATCTGGTTTAATACTCACTTTAATCACTCAAATGAAATCACAGAAGATTCTACAAGAGCATGTGAGATGTTAGCTGATGCGGGAATTCCACTTGGGAACCAATCAGTTTTATTAAGGGGAGTCAATGACTGTATACATGTCATGAAAAAGTTAGTTCAGGATTTAGTAAAGATTAGAGTAAGACCTTACTACCTTTATCAGTGTGATCTTTCTATAGGACTTGGGCATTTTAGAACTAGCGTTGCACAAGGAATCGAAATTATTGAAGGACTGAGAGGTCATACTTCAGGGTTATGTGTCCCTACATTTGTAGTTGATGCTCCTGGAGGGGGTGGAAAAATCCCAGTTATGCCAGATTATACAATCTCTCAAGGAAATACTCGTGTTGTATTGAGAAATTTTGAAGGAGTTATAACAACTTATGAGGAACCAGATGATTATACACCAAATTGTCATTGTGAAGATTGTGAAAAACAAATTGGAGTAAGTGCGTTGTTAAGCGGTCAAAAAATGACAATAGAACCAGAAGATCTTGTAAGAAAGATAAGAAGGGAAAAACTTAGTAAATAATGGATAAATCTACAAATTTTTCCCAGTTTTCTTAAATAATTCTTTTTTGGTTTTCGAGCAGGCTAATTTTTTCTTGAATGCTGATAAATTGATTGGATTTATATCTTCCAACCATTTCTTTCCAAATTGACCTATATTTATAAAAATATTCTGAGATTTCAAGTGGATCTCCAAATAATACATAATATGATTCAATTATTTCAATTTTTAAAAAAAGAGGTAAGAGTTCAAAAATTTTTATATCATAACTTGGGGTGATTTTTTCTAATAAAGACAGCCACAATTTTGAATTACTCTCTTTATCTTTAACTTTTGTTATTATAGCAACATCCACGTCAGATCGATTTAAGATAAAATTACCCTTAACAAAACTTCCATAAAGAACAGTCCAATAATTATTACAAAAATCTAAATTTTTCTTAATTTTAAGCATTGAATTTGATTTTTTCACTAATAATCACTTCCACTTCTTTTGCAAAAGTTATTAGCGTCTCTACAACTCTATTCTTATTTTGAAATACAATTTCTTCTTCTATCTTGTTATATTTATGTACAAGAACATTTCTTAAACCATTCCATTTACGTAGTTCATTAGTAAGTCCTGGTGTAAATATGGATAATTTTTCTATTTCGTCTAAATTAGAATAGTCATCTTTAACAGTTATACCTAAGTCTTTGCATAACATCGCAACAACATCCATAGACGCATCAATAGAAATTTGAAGACGATAAAACAAGGCATCAAGAAAAAACTTATTATCATCTAATTTTTCTGGTAAAACAGTAATCTTATCAATAATAAACTCTAATTTTCTTTTATACTGTTCTATACGATTCATTATATTAATTTTTGCGTTTTTCTCTATTAATATTTACTGTTTTTATGTGATATATATCAAATTAATTTCAATTAGGAAATATTAAGAATATTACTGAAATATACTTCTTTTACTTAAGTAATTATTAATTGATGTATCTAATTTTTTTAAAAATATATCTCTAATTGTATCTCAACATCACAATATTCTTAATTTTTATCAATTTTTAATAGATTGATTGATTATTCATAATATAAAATGACTTTCATAGAAGAATTTATCAAGAAGACCACAGAATATAAAGTTATTTCCATTATAGGTTTAGCTAAAAACGTCAGTAAGACTACTACATTGAATTATCTTATTTCAAATCTTACAGAAAAATATAAGCTTGGTTTAACCTCTATCGGTAGAGATGGAGAAAAATATGATGTTATTACTGAGCTACCAAAACCTCGAATCTATGTTAAGGCAGGGACTTATGTTGTAACAGCAAAACATTGTTTTGAAGTTAGTAAAATAAAATTTGAGATAATTAAAAATACAGGATTTAATACACCTTTAGGAGAGATTATGATTTTAAAGGCTGTAAGTGAAGGGTTCATTGAACTAGCTGGCCCCTCAATAAATAAACATTTGTTTAAAATCTGCTCAGATTTAAAAAGCTTAGGATGTGATCTTATATTGGTGGATGGAGCATTTGATAGAAGAGCATATGCTACACCTTTAATTTCCGATGCTACCATACTCTCAACTGGTGCTTCTGTATCAAGAAATATGAATGAAGTCATTGATTTAACAATTCATACAATTAAGTTATTAAATTTAGAGCAGGAGAAAAATTTAAAAATCAAAGAGCTTTCTAAAAATGTTTTAAAAAAGTCAAAAGTGAGCATTATTGATAAAGTCTATTCAGTAAATTCTTTAAATGTAGTAACTGCGTTAGATGCTGCGGAGGAAATCATTCAAAATTTAAAAGACGATTCTCAATATGTTCTAATAAATGGTGCTGTGACAGATAAACTATTAGAAGATCTAATGAAATCCACACAAAAATATAAAGGAATTACTTTTATTGTGGAAGATGGTACAAAATTATTTTTAAGTCAAAAAACAACAAAAAAATTTCTCAAAAAGGGTGGGATTCTAAAGGTTTTAAACCCTATAAATATAATTGCAATAACGATAAATCCAACTTCCCCGTATGGATATAAATTTGATAAAGATAAATTTTTAAAATCGTTACAAGTGGAATTAAAAATTCCTGTTTATAACCTTGGAGTTAATGATTAAATTTATAGAATTCTTATTAAAAAAAGTGAGATAAGTGAAAGAAAAAGAAATAAACCGAAGAAGTAAGTTAAATTTAGATTTTTCAATTGTGGAAAAAGCAAGAGAAGCAGCAAAGGTCATTGCGTTAGATACACAGAAATTCATAGATCAACATACTACTACCACAATTGAAAGGACAGTCTGCAGATTATTTGGTATTGATGGTGTAGATGAATTTGATGTACCATTACCAAATATCGTAGTTGATAATATAGAAAAGGGAAATGGTTTAGGGATCGGTGCTGCAATCCATATAGGAAATGCAGTATTACATACAAACCTTTCACCTCAAGAAATTGCAGAAAAAGTAGCAAAAGATGAATTAGATTTAACTAAACTTTCTTTAAAAGACATTTCAGAAATAAAAGCAACAGTAAGAATAATTGCTCAAGAAAAATTGGCACTTATTACTCAAAAAAAGAAAACAAGAGATGAATTACTCAAAAAGTATGGTGATAAGGAAGGACCCCTTATTTATGTTATTGTAGCAACGGGTAATATTTTCGAAGATATTATTCAGGCTCAAGCAGCAGCTAGACAAGGAGCTGACGTAATCGCAGTTATAAGGTCTACAGTTCAGAGTTTACTAGATTATGTGCCTTATGGCGCTACAACTGAAGGATTTGGGGGAACATATGCTACCCAGGAAAACTTTCGATTAATGAGAAAGGCATTAGATGAAGTTGGTGAAGAATTAGGACGATATATTAGGCTAACCAATTATTGTTCTGGTTTATGTATGCCTGAAATTGCTGCAATGGGAGCATTTGAAAGGCTTGACATGATGCTTAATGATGCTCTTTATGGAATTCTTTTTCGAGACATAAATATGAAGAGAACTATTGTTGATCAATATTTTTCAAGAATGATAAATGCTTATGCAGGAGTAATTATTAATACAGGCGAAGATAATTATCTAACTACTGCAGATGCTTTTGAAGCAGCTCATACTGTTCTTGCTTCTGAGTTTATTAACGAACAATTTGCCTTACTTGCTGGATTGAAAGAAGAGCAGATGGGTTTAGGTCATGCATTTGAAATGAATCCTGAATTAGAGAATGGATTTTTGTATGAACTTGCTCAAGCCCAAATGGCTCGAGAAATCTTCCCAAATGCTAGTTTGAAATATATGCCGCCTACAAAATTCAAATCCGGAAATATTTTCAAAGGTCATATTCAAGATGCTTTATTCAATATGATTACAATTATGACCAACCAAAGAATACATTTACTTGGGATGTTGACTGAAGCAATACATACCCCTTTCATGGCAGATCGAGCTTTATCTATAGAAAATGCACGTTATATCTTTAAAAATATGAAGTCAATAAGTGAGGAAATTGAGTTTAAAGATGGAGGAATAATGGAAAAAAGAGCCAATGAGGTTCTTCTTAAAGCATATAATTTACTTAAAGAAATCGAAACCCAAGGACTATTTAAAACCATTGAAAAAGGGATTTTTGCTGGAATTAAACGATCTTTGGATGGCGGTAAGGGATTAAGTGGAGTAATTTTAAAAGAGAAAGAATATATTAACCCATTTATGGATTTAATGAGTTATGAATTAAAAAAAGGAGGGAATTAAGATGGGAGGAGGATTAAATTCAACTAAAAAAGAGGATTTTGATAAATTTCTTGATTTAACAGAAGTGAAGCCATATGGGGATACAATAAATGACGGAAAAACTCAAGTTAGCTTTACTCTTCCTATAAAAGATGGTGAAAAAGCAATTATAGCAGCTCAAGAATTAGCTAAGAAAATGGGTATAAAAGACCCAACTATAGTTTATCATACCCAATTAGATATAGGGTTTACATTTTTTATACTTTATGGTTCCTTAATTCATACCATTGATTTTACTAAAATTAAAGTAGAATCAATAGAAGTAGAAGCATTGTCAATAAAGGAGATTAATGCCTATATAAAAGAAAAGTTTAAGGGTAAAATTGTTGTTCTTGGTGCAACCACAGGCACAGATGCTCATACTGTAGGAATTGATGCGATAATGAATATGAAAGGATTTGCAGGTCACTATGGTCTTGAAAGCTACGAAATGATTGAAGCTTATAATCTTGGAAGTCAGGTAACAAATGAAGAATTCGTGAAAAAGGCAATACAATTAAAGGCTGACATCTTGCTTGTTTCACAAACAGTTACCCAAAAAGGGATACATGTTAAAAATTTAACTAACCTAGTGGAACTCTTAGAGGCAGAAGGGATTAGAGATAAAATTATTTTGATTTGTGGGGGTGCACGAATTAGTAATGAATTAGCAAAAGAATTAGGATATGATGCGGGATTTGGGCCAAATACTTATGCTAATATTGTTGCTACTTATGCAATTAAAGAACTCTTTGGAAGGATGAATAGTAAAGAAATTAATAAGTACACAAAAAATAAATAAAAAAAAAGAGATTATTTATTATTATTTGATTATTTTTCTTCCACTTTCTAATAGTTAAAATATAAGACTGATTCTCGAACTTTCCATATATCCCAGAAATAGTATCGCATTGGTTTATACGTCCAAGTTTCATATAAAGCTAATTGATCGTAAGCATGAGGGCTTGGAACTCCCATATAGTTGACAAATCCACTTTGTCCTGGGGGAATTACGTTGACGGCATGTGGTGCGGGTTTCCACCATCGATTCCACCCTCTTCCTTTTATCATTTCTGCTATCTGGTTATATGTACCACGATTCATACCATGCATAGTTGGAGCTGGTAAAGCACCTTGTGCGCTAAATGTTACTGTTTGAATTGGAGTAAGCCAAGTTGACATGTCTGGTCCAAATATTGATTTTAAGTATATAATAGCTTCTTTAAGTACTCGATTTATAACTTCATATTTCTCTTCGCCATTTAAATAATCATAGGATAATGGTAATTTTGAATCTACACCATCAAACACGTGTATTAATGTACTCGAACCTGCTATTGCACCAGAAGGAATGTCATCGTCAAAAACTTCATTATCTATATTACGATACCATCTTTCGAAGATTGTAAGGCCTGGATCATCATATGTAGCTGTAGGATCAGGCCAGCTTGGATTTAATACATCATTGTAATGAAGATTCCATCCCTCTAAGTAAGGTAAAGCTGCTTGAATGTCAGGATCCATAGATGCACTTGCTGCTTCAATTAGATCATCAAGAAAACTCATCGCAGCTATGTGATTGTATCCTGCATCCATATTTATTCTATTCATATCTTCAAAAGAGATTTTATCATCAGATGCTAGTAGATCTTGTATTCGTTTGACACGATGCCCTTCACCCCAATCTGCTTCCCCATATGGCCAATCTGCTATAGGTTTATTATTCCAATTAGCAAGAAATCCTTGTTTTGGATCGATGCACTTAGGCATTTCATTAAATCCTGTAAGACCAACCCATTCTTCTTCACCCGTTCCGTTTAAAGGTAATCTGTCATCAATAGGTCGACCACCCATTCCTGTTTCTGGTTTTATTGGAAATGTTCCAGCATGCCAATATCCTACTCTTCCATGTCTATCCGCCCATAAGAAGTTATGATTCGGTTGTATTGTTTTAACGGCTTCTTGCATGTCCCAAACATTTCTTGCTTGTTGAAAGAGAGACCAACCTTCTTCTGCAGCCATCTCATTCTTATAGTATGGTGCTTTTATTGAGAAGGCAAGATGATTAACCTCATCAATAAAGAGTATAGGACCATGTACAGTACGATAGATCTCTATTTCTCTAGTAGGTTCAAATGGAGAATAAAATGTTTCAGTTCTGACTTCCATATCTATAAATTCACCATTATACAAGTATTGAGTATGATCAGTAGGATTTAAAGATTCAATATAAGTATCCATTACATCTGAACCCCCAGTTGTCGATGTCCAAGCGCCGTCTTTACTAACACCAATCAATATTGAAGGTGATTGGGGCATCATCATACCCACAGCATCAATACCAGCACCATGCAATCCCATTTCTAGGACAATCTGAGGAATTGAATGACCCATTTGAGGACCTCCTAATTCCATTGCATTGCGTGTTGTCGTCTTTTTTGGATGAACAACCCATGCATTACTTCCAAATTTGGTTGGAATCCCAAGAGATTCGAATAATTGAGTTTGTCCCATTTGTATTTGTTGATATTCATTATACAATGTTCCAAAATTTCCAGGTAATTCCATCATAGGATTAGATATTTTACTGTTAGAAAATTTGCATCCAGTACCAGGAATTGTAACTTCAGCACCTGGATCTTGTTGAGGATAAAGATCATTAAACATTAACCATCCTTCTGTTTCTCCATGTGCTGCTTGTAATGCTTGCAATGCTGCAAAATATGAAAGTTCATTTCCACCAGTTCCACCAAACCTCCAAGCCATCATTACTGTGATGACCACACTATCTTCTATAGAGAATGGCTCAAGAGGAAGTCCATATGCTAGATATTCTACAGGAACAAGAGATGGATCTCCCATAGAAAGAGCAGTTAAAGCTTCTGTAATATAGTAATTAATACCATCAATATATGCTAAATTCATTTCTTTTAACTTTGCATTAGGGTTAATAGGTTCCCACTTATCAAAAATTTCTTTTAACTCTTCCCTACTATATCCTAATTTCCTTGTTTCATAATCTTGATCAATAGTTGCCAAACCAAATTCCGCTAGATTGCCGAAGGCAGATCGCCTGTAGAGATCTGCTTGCCATAGCCTATCTTGAGCCATAGCGTATCCTGCGCCAAAACCCAAACCCTCTTTAGTCTTTGCAAAAACATGCGGAACACCATAATCATCTCTAATAATTGTAATTTTTTTACGATCCCAGCCTTTACATGCATAGACCGGAGATAATGGGATAAACAATAACAAGACTATTAATGACAGAGTAAGAACTGTTATTTTTTTTTTCATTTTGTTAGATCACTTTTTTTTGGATTTATATTTTTATAAAATTTTTAGCAATACAATTTTTGACGCATTTCTATTTAAATTTTGTTTTTTTAAAAATTAAGTTTAAATTTTTATTAGAATCAGACAATTTATCAGAGAAAATGTAATGAATTATCTAATTTTAGAGAATATTATTTAATTTTACGTTTTACTCAAAATAATTTGAAAAAAGTTTAATGAAACTTTTCATTTCATTTTATAGTAATCTGTTAATATAAGATAAATTTGAATCATCATGCCAAGTTCTAAAGAGTATATTGAGTTAGATAATGAATATTGTGCTCATAATTACCATCCAATTCCTGTTGTGATATCTAAAGCAGAAGGTGTGTGGGTTTATGATCCAGAAGGAAAGAAGTATTTGGACTGTTTATCCGCATATTCAAGTCAGAATACTGGGCATTGTCATCCCGAAATTATCGCAGCTTTGAAAGAGCAGGCAGATATTGTTACCCTAACTTCGCGGGCATTTCATAATGATTTAATGGGTCCATTTTTGAAAGTGTTAGCTGAAGTTGTGGGCCCACACATCAACGATCCAACAAATTCTGGTATAATGAGCATTCCTATGAACACAGGAACTGAAGCAGTTTCTACGGGGTTAAAAGTAGCTAGAGCATGGGGTTATATTAAGAAAAAAATCCCAAAAAACGAAGCTAAGATAATTGTATGTAGAAATAATTTTCATGGAAGGACAATTACTATTGTAGGTTTTAGTTCTGATATTTCAGTTCGCTATCATGAAAATTTTGGACCATATACCCCGGGATTTATCATGATACCATATGGAGATGCTGAAGAATTAGAGAATACAATTTTAGATTTAGGACCTGAAAAAGTTGCTGCTTTTTTGTTTGAGCCCATTCAAGGCGAAGCGGGAGTAAATATCCCTCCAGAAGGATATTTAAAAAAGGTTAGAGAAATTTGCACAAAATATAATGTTTTAATGGTATTAGATGAGATTCAGACTGGTTTTTGTCGAACTGGAGAATTTTTTGCCTGTGATCATGAAGGGGTCAAACCAGACATGTTATTGTTGGGTAAAGCTCTAGGAGGTGGGGTTTATCCTGTTTCTGCATGCGTAACGACTAAAGAAATAATAGGTCCTGATGTAATTAAACCTGGTACTCACGGGAGCACTTTCGGTGGAAACCCATTAGCATGTGCAGTAG
>JAHQWI010000155.1 GCA_029856085.1 Promethearchaeia archaeon
CCTTTCCCGTGTATAGAGTTCGAATGTTTCCCTATCCCCAGCTTTAGCCCCCTTTCTCCTAAATTTTTTGGTTTATCACTCTTTTTTAACTCTCATTTTTTCTTTATATAGATTGGTAGTATTTAGAGTATAATTACCGATAAAATGGGTGATGTAAGAAAGATATGGCAGATTTAAATCAGATAAAAGGAATAAACGCCCGTCAGATTAAGTTGCTTCAGGATAACGGTATCAGTACCGCAGAAGCCTTAGCGATGAGCCCCGGTTCTACTGTTGCTAACATTGACGGATTAGGAGACAAGACAGCGAAAAAACTCATTTGGAATGCAAGGAATGCGTTAGGAATGACAGATTTTATACAAGCAAAGGATATCGATGAGAATGTGGAGTTCATAACCACTGGATCTTCAGGACTTAATCAAATTTTAGGTGGTGGCTTCCAAACAGGAAAATTAACTGAAGTATATGGGCCTTTCAAATCAGGAAAGACAGCATTAGCTCATACAATTTCAGTAACAAGCCAGCTTTCTGTGAAAAATGGCGGGCTCAATACATCTGTGGCATATGTTGATACTGAAAATACCTTTTCAAAAGAGAAAATTAAGCGAATTGCCAAACGTTTCGGGTTAAATCCTAATGAGACTCTCTCTCGGATTTATCATGCCAGGATTTACTCCTCAGATCATCAATCTCAAATGATCCAAAAAGCAGAAACGCTTTGTAAAACCCGTGGAGTACGACTGATTATCATTGACAGCCTGATGGCATTATTAAGAGCTGAATATGTAGGCATTGGTCAATTAGCGCCACGACAAGCCCTCTTGAACAATATTATTCATACACTATCAAGGATAGCCGAGACGTATAATTGTGCCGTTTTGCTTACCAACCAGGTCGCAGTCAAGATGATGGGCATGTTCTCAACCAACGATGCGATTGGAGGCAATATCGTAGCCCACGGGTGCCATTTCCGAGTCATGTTTAAGACTAAAGGCTTTTCATCGAATAATTCACTAAAAAGAAGAGCTGTAATTGTGGATGCTCCCGATCTCCCTCCTGAAGAGTGCGAATTTTTCATCACTTCAGCAGGGATTGCAGATACAGACAAAGTAGAGATTCCTGAATCACCTGGATTAGAATTTGAAGTTGAGACACTCTACGAAGAAAAAGATGAGGCTTCATCAGACGTAAATAATGATTCAGAGTCCGTTTCAAAACAAGTTTCATTAGTTTCTGTTAAAGGTATTGGCAAAGGCACAGCAGAGGGTTTGCATGCTCTTGGTATTAGTTCGATTGACGAGTTAGTAGTTGCTGATCCAGGCGATTTATCCGCTAAGTTAAGTGGTGCATCAATGTCCAAAGTTCTTGAGTGGCAAAAAAACGCGAAAGGGTTATCAAAAACCTAATTTCATTTTTTTTTTCATTTTTTTTAAGACTTGAATGGATACTAGCTTATTGGTATCTTTAAATTTCTTAAAAAGATTTCAAAGACTATTCTTTTTGTGTTTCTTCAATAATCTCTCTATCTCTAACTGAGCTTCTGATAATTTATAATTAAGGGTAAATTTTCTTTTCTTCAATTCATCATTCATTTCCCATATCGACAGATTCGCAAGCTCAGCTGCTTTCCCTAGTGATATTTTATCTTCAATATAATATTTTAACGCTAGTTCTAATGATTCTAAAAAATTCATTTCTTTTCCCAGCGTGACCACGTGTATTTATATACTCTATTATATGAATATATCTGAAGTCTTTAATAAAGCTATTTATTCGAAAGAACAATATAAATTTTAATTTGAGGGGTTATTTCTGAGAGAATTGAAAATCATTCCAAATTTCTTTCACTAAGGTATAATGTTTATCCAAACACTTCTATTAAAAATAAAGAAATAATATAATCTTGTTTATTTTTTGCGGTCGATTCTTTCTTTAAAATTTCCGAAATTTTGTTCTCGGCTTCTCACAATGGCTATAATCACACCTATTATTATGATCCCTCCGATGATGAGAATTCCCGCCGTCCATTCTTTAGGGATTGAAAACCTATTCGTTTGAAGGGTTGTATTATTCGGCGGTTCTTGGTCTGTCTGGTTCGGATCTACCACGTGGCTAATTTTATGATGTTCTATTATTGCATACCCTATATTCGAATAGTCTACTTCGTTATGTATGGTTATTGTTATCAAATATAAACCATCAATCGCTGTTCCGAACATGAATTTATCCACCTCATTAATAGGAGAAAGGCTTTCATTATAATAAATCTCATATTCTAAATCGTCAGGATCGTAAATGGTATAATCAAGTCTATGCTCATTATTTTCTTTGAATGAAATAGCTGATACTCTACTGATGTAGAATTTATACATATAATCTGTCTTGAAGGTAACGTTATGAGAAATACTCATCCCATTAGAAAATCGTGTTACCTTATACAATACCATATCCCCAATCTCTTCCCATGGAATTATATCAAAAAGACACTTAGGTCCTTGCTCTATTCTGACATATATATTCAGATTCTCGAAGGTGACTACGGAAAACTCAATTGTATAATTGCCTCCTAACGCCGTACCAAAGGGAATCTCATAATATCTCCCAAAATCAGGATCATAAAATAAATCATTTTCAAAGATATCAAATTGCATACCGTCAGGATCCCATAAAGTAATTGTAAGGGAACAATTGTGAGGGGTAACAATCTCCACCCAAATATAATACTTGTAATACTTCTGTAAAGGCAGATCTTCAAACGTAAGCGTATCACTTGGGGCTACGAATGCATATACTTTATCCGGTAATTCAGGATCAATTGTGCTTAATTGGGCTCTAACCCAAAATTTACTCGAATTATTAACAACGCTAAAAAAACATAAAAAAAAGCAGAAAAGAAGTATTAAAGATACTTTTCTTACTATTTTAATATCCATACACCTCTAACGACTTAAATTCATTGACAAGTTCCTCAATCGCGTTACATTTATCAAAGGCAACACAGCTAAAACAGGGTTGATCTGTCCAAAAATATGCTTTTTGCTGTTCTTTTTCCACGATTAATATTGGGACCCTGCTTCTTGGACAGATTATTGCTGAATTTGAAATTTTTCCTCGTTTTGGCAACGAATAGGACATTCCGCAAATCTCACATTTCACAAACCGTTTGTAGTTGTTTGTTTTAAACATTATGAGCCCACAATCGCAGTTTGGACACGCGCCAATTTCTTTTATTTTTCTCATTATAATCTCAAATTTGAAATTTTAGTGAATTCTAACATAGCCACAATATTTAAAGGAAAAAGTTGGATTAGACATAACATTGAAATATGCTAATATAGTTTCAATATTACTTACTAAAATATAAAATGTGAATAATTATGAAAGATAATAACCTAAATGCTAGTCAAATTTTAGGAATTCTTCTTATTTACCTCGCAATCCAATCACCTATATCAGCTCTTATAAATAATCTAGATGTGTTACCATTTATATTATTTATATCAGTTTTCCTTTCTATGCTCGGAATTTTATTAATCTGGTACTCTAATCAATAAAAGAACAAAACCAAATTAAAACTATATGTTTTTTTAATTTATATACAATGAAATTTATTTTAACGAATTACCTATTACACTTATATAAGAAATTTATGGATATTCCCACATGCAAATATTTGAAGTAGTCGAATTACAAGAATTCCCTTACATGGAAACACGAGAAGTGGCTCAAGGACAGGTAGTTGGTGATATACTCTATCAGGCAATTTTCTTTTCTTGTTTAATATGTGGATTGCTTGGTTAAAGACACTGATAATGAAATAAATGATCATGAACTAATTGGAGTGACAACAGGATTTAGTTATAAAACAGTGATTTCAAATAATATTATCTCTAATCAATTTGACGGAATTTATGTATACCAAAGCATAGATACTACAATTTCTCATAACACTATAACGTATAGTAGTGAATTTGGAGTCCTTTTACGAAATGAGTGTGATGAAAGCGCTATTTTTGAGAAATCTTTATCTAACAACCGATTTTGTATTGGGATATTTTTTTCTATTAATTTCACAATGAGAATTTAGAAAGCGAATTGAATTTTGATGTCTTCTTGCTCAGGATGTCTATAAAGAACTATTTAAAGAAGAAGCTGGAATAAAAATAATTCATGGTGGATTAGAAGCCACAATTTTAATAAATAAGGTTCCAGGATTTGATGCAATAGTTTTTGGTGCTAATGCCAAGGGACTTCACTCTCCCGATGAACGTTTAGAAATCAAATCAGTAGAAAGAACTTGGAATTTCCTACTAAATCTTCTAAAAAAAATAGATTAAAATAGAAAAATCTTATCTTGAACCAATTTGTTTTGATAAATATGGAATTCACAAATCAAAATAAAAAAAACAAAGAGAAAATTCCCTTTGGAATGGTTCTTATCCCTGTCGGAGATTATATTATGGGAAAAGACAGTAATCAAGGAGTTGATTATAGTCCAGCGCATAAAGTTCATGTAGATTCATTTTATCTTGATATACATGAAGTAACAAATGAAGAGTATTATAAATTCTGTCAAGAAACACAATATGAATTGCCAGAATATTGGGGAGTAGAAATCTTTCGTTCTGGATTAGAATTTCCAAAATATCCTGTTGTAGGTGTAAGCTGGTCGTTTGCAAAAGAATATGCCGAATGGGCAGGGAAACGATTACCAACTGAAGCTGAATGGGAATTTGCTGCCAGAGGAGGGCTTATTGATAAAGATTTTCCAACAGGTAATGATTGGAATGTTCCATTAAGAAGAAATACACCAGGTAACGGTTGGAAAAATTTAATAGTTGAAGTTAAGAATTATGATTCAAATGCATACGGATTATATAATATGTCATGTAATGTTTGGGAATGGGTAGAGGATATATACAATGAAAAATATTATAGTGAAAGTCCTAAAAACAACCCTAAAGGTCCAGAAAAGGGTGCTCTACGAGTTATTCGCGGTGGAAGTTGGCATTCTGGTGTAACGTGTAAAAAAGTATATCATCGAAAAGCACTTCCTTCGAATTGGGTTGATTTTGCTGTAGGATTTCGCTGCGCCAAAGATCTTTAATAGTAATAAAGTAGTAATATATCTTTTCAAATATATATACTAATTTTGATAATTTTTCCTAGATTCGAAATTAAAGGATGCACAAATTCCAAAGTAAAGATATTTAATTTAAAAAATAAAAAATAAATATGTAAATAATTGATGATGATGATGATGATCTCAAGTCTCTTGAGCGTAAGTTTCATAAGAAATTTAAGAATTTCAATTCAGATTTAGAACAACATCGAGCTTTTTTAGATTTTATTGACCTTCTCCATTCGCAAGAAGTAATTAGTACCCAAGAAAAAGAAGAAGAGATTATACCTCCCATTCAGGAAGAACCAGAGATACATGAAGAAGTAGAACCAGCAAGAAAAGAGAGAAAAGAATTTCCAGTTAAATTGCTTCCTAAAAAATACGTTCCAATGTTAATCTTAATAGCCTTTTCAGATTTTTTTATATCACCTGGATATCACACCCTTAAATAAGGTCTCGTTTAGCACATTGTTTCATGAAAAAACTCCAAATTACTCGGAGCTCCACCGATTACGATGAACTGGTCGAGCTCTACAAGAAAGAGAAACGAGCCAAGCTAAAGGTGCGATATCACGCCCTGGTTTTAATGCATGAATTCCAAGATTGCAAGAAGGTCGCAGAATTAGTCTAAAAATCCCAAAGAACGCTTCAGTTATGGGTTAATGCGTTTAACAAGGGCGGGTTAGAAGCCATCGTGCCAAATTCACCTCCTGGGCGTCCGTCCAGCCTTAAAGATATGCAGAAAGAAGAGCTAAAAGCGGATGTGTTAACGCACCCTCGTGAATTAGGATATGAGTTTAGCAATTGGGAAGGGAAGAATGTAGCACATCACATTAAACGAAGGTTTTACGTGGAATTAAGCGTGCGTCAAGCGCAGAGACTTCTGCACGAATTAGGTCTCTCTCTTCAGCGCCCACAATACAAGTTTCCAAAAGCTAATCCTGAGAAACAGAAAGAATTCTTGAACGATTTTAAAAAAGTCTGGACTCTCTCGGAGAGAATGGCGTAGTTCTTTTCCAAGACGAAGCAAGCATCCAATTTTCACCGACCATCACGCAGATGTGGTCGTTAAAGGGGCTGCAACCCGAAATCGCAACCTATGGTGGCCGATTACGGCAACATCTCATTGGAGCTGTTGACCCTCTTGCGGGAAGAATTCACGTGGCGTTTTCCGATACATTAAAAGCCCAACAGTTTCAACATTTTTTAGAAGGGCTTCTTTTCAGATATAAAGGTGCCGATAAGGTGCTTTTGGTGTTGGACAACGCCCGAGCACACCATTCTAAGGAGTTGGAACCATTTTTAAAAGTACATAAAAACAAGCTCGAGCTCCTGTTTTTACCCCCATATTCACCCGATTTAAATCCAATGGAGTGGTTTTGGAAGTTTTTGCGGAAACAAGTCACGCACAACACCTTTTTTGACACGTTCAAGAACTTTCAGCGTGCACTCATAAAATTTATAATAAAATTCAAATTACCATCAATAGAGATTAAATCTCGATGCAGTTTTTCGAAATTAATTACGGCGTTATAAATAATTAAGCGGAAAGATTTAAAATCCATCATTAGATTTTGTATCTACCCAAAAGTTGCAACTCCCAAATTTTTCTTTATATAGGCTTATCATTATAGCATTACATTATGCTATTTGACTATTTTGATGCTGTTGCTGAGTCGATTGAATTCTTAATTGCATTAGGATCTCTTGTAGGGTCGTTAGGACTGATTGTAGGTTTTATCGGATGGCTTTTTCTAGGGCAATTTCAACGCCATAAAATGATTGGTGTTATCATAGCCTCAGTAGTATTACTAGCGTTCTGTGGAGTCTCTACAGGATTTAAATATTTCCATGTTTATCATTAATTTTTAGTGATATCCAGGATTTGATGTCTCGTTCCCTATAGTAATCCCAAATATATTGAGCACACTTCCAGTACACCAGCATCCAATCCACAGTAAGGTGATTCCTAGAATAAGCCAGCGTGTGTTTATTGATTTACTTATAAATAAGCTTAACAAACTAATTGCTGTCATAGCGCTACCAATCGTCAAACATGTCACCCCCAATGTATCGAATATCTTTGAGAATATAGCACCTAATTGATATCGCAAGTTGACAGCAAAGAAGGGAAAGTAGATTACAATAAAAATAATAATCCCAATGAAAGCATAGGCCACCCCTTTTGAATTCTTCTCGGGTTTAAGAAGGTAATATTTTTCTTTTTTCATCTTTCTCGTTCATAAAATTTTTATAGTTATAGTCAAAAAAAGCTCGTTATTTTTAAAGGAAAAACGTAAACGATTAGTAGCCAAATTTTTATTTAAATAGGTTTATCTTGCAATGTATAATATGTATGCAATGAAAATCCTAACGACACATTGTTTTATATGTATAATCAACTTATCTTTAGTTACCAAATACATTTTTATAGGTTTTATCGGACCTATGGCGAAAAAGTATTATTGCCCTCGATGTAAGACAAAAAAGGTTATGGAATATCCAGACTCAATCGAATGTCCAGATTGTTTATTGGAATTTGACAAAAAACAAATTGGAGTCATACCTGATGACGAAATATTGGCTTTTACAGAGATGGGTAGTTTTTTCGATTCATTCAAGGAACTTAAAGATCCTGAAAAAGCCAAAAAATTTTTTGATTCCATAATGGAAGATTTGAATGATGAAAATTAGATTTAAGTAATATTTTTTTAACAGTTCAATTTTGGGTGGTAACAAATATCAGTGATGGGATGCAATTATTATAGTAAGAAGTTTTCAAAACCTTTTTCTCTGAAATAAAAAGTCTCTCAATTAAAGAGATAGTTTGTTTATAAATTTTTATAAATTTTGAAACCTGTAGCAAGCCAAAATAGTACAGTTTGAGCGAGGACTTCACCAAAGTGTTCAAAATTGGGTAGCATTTTCTGAATGATTGTATCTTTCATGTAGGCAAGATCAAATAATTTATCTACATTCTCTTCAAACAGCTTCCACCATTGTTCATATACAGATACGGACTCATCCAGAATGCTTTTAGCTTCATCGTCATAAATGTATCCGAAATGAGCCAGGCAAAGGCTATCATAATCAATATTTTTTAGTTTATTAATAGAATTAACATATGTGTCTTTATCCCAATAAGGCGGCAAAAAGGGAGGGATGAAAAAATTATCAAGAGGTTTTATGCCGATAGCATCTCCAACATAAATGTTATTGTTTTTTTCGTCAAGTATAGCAATATGATCGTTTGTATGACCAGGTATCTCAAAAATTTTCAATGTTATCCCTTCTAGATCGACTATATCCCCCTCTTTTAGAGGAGTTACATCATTCTTGATATTTTCATAAGGTCCCAAACCAAAAGCATCGTTAAAGGATTGTTCTCTCAAGTGGGGGATGGCAGCAGCAGACGCCAATATTTCGATTTGTTTCCCCATCTTCTCAGCCTTATGACACAAAAAAGGTATAGCTTGGGTATGATCCCAATGAGAATGAGTGAGAATAATCATATCTGGAGGGAATGCATTCAACTCTTTCAGTTTATTGTGGATCTCTTGAGCCTCAGTTTTCGTTCCCGCATCAATAATGCATTTTTTTCCACTTTCTATAAGATACATAGAGAAAATGCCTTGAATTCCCAACATTTCGATGTCGATTAATGTTGTATCCTCATTAATTTTTCCCGATTGTCGAATAGCAGTCATTTTATTCACTACAATACTTTTTAATACTTTTATTATACCATTTTTTATAAATTTTTTATATTAAATAAATTTCAATCGACGATTCAAGAGTATTGAAAAATATTTGACAAATTTAAACAATTTTTTATTAAAATTAAATTCATTCACTTCCACTGAGATTTGTATCCAACCTCAATTTTTTATTTAAATACTTTCATATGGTCTATTGTTCACCTTTAATCAAAGAAGTAAAAAGAAGGTGAATTATGAAGTTTAAGATTTTTACTTTACTAACCCGATTATACCATATGATGAAAGGATGGTAGTCAATTCTAAACTTCCTTTTTTTTTCTTTATTAATTATTGTAGGTAATTTAGATTTATGGGAGTTAAACTACAAGATATCATACTACGAAAAGTACTTGATTTTCAAACGTTAGCAGGAAAAATTATCGTCATCGATGCTCCAAATATCATTATGGGTTTGTTCAATTTTGCTCGAAAAAATCCAGATGGCACCTATGCGGGGTTGATATTAGACAGAACTCAAAGACCAATTTCGCACTTATACGGCCTTTTGTATAGAATCAATTTTTATTACACTAAGAAAATATTCCCTATTTTTTGTTTTGACGGTCGCGATTCTGAGCTTAAAAAATTAATTACAAAAGATCAACTAAATGACTTTAGATTTACACAGAAATGGTATGAAGAAGCAATTAAAAGCGGAGATAAGAACGCAGCGAGACAAATTGCCTTAAGTAAAGAATATATGTGGCAAAATATCATATTGGAATCAAAGCAATTGCTTGGGGCACTTGGAGTGCCTTATATAGATTCTCCAGCTTCAGCAGAATCTCAATGTGCTTATCTAGTAAAAGAAGGCATTGCACACTATTCCAATTCTCAAGATTTTGATTCGCTTTTATTTGGATGCCCTAATATGATACAAAATCTTTCAAAATCATTGCGAAGAAAAGTTCAAGGAAAATGGACCTATACCAAAATAACTCCATTGAGCGTTGATTTGCGAAAAAACTTGAAAGAATTAGAGATCAATCAATTTCAATTAGTTGATTTGGCATTATTGGTTGGCACAGATTACTTTCCAGGAATAAAAGGGATAGGCCCTAAAAAAGCTTTAAAGTATATCAAGAACCACAAACAAATAGAAAATATTATATCGTCAATAGGCGAGAAATATGAGGTTAGTACTTTAACTACTGAAGTTATTAAAACAGTAAGAAAAATATTTTTATTTCCTGAAGTGAACAAATCAACAGAGATTTTCTATTGGAATCTCCCTAACAAACCAAATGTAGTAGATTTATTATGCAAGGAACATCACCTTAACAGGGAGCGAGTAGAAAATAATTTAGAGAAGTTGGTTTCTAACTACCAGAAATGTAGAGATTATTTTCTTAAGTTACAAGATAGACCAAAATCAATACAACTTACCTTGGATAAGATCATTTAGTGAAAATCTAATGACTATTTTTATTGAATTTATTTTTTTATTTAAATAGAATGAGCATTACTTTTTTTCAGATATAATTACATTTATCCCATTTACTATGACTCAAATAGTTAAAAAAGATTACTCCTGGATTGCACCATTAACAACTATAGGGAGATCACAACAAGTAGTTGAGAAAATCGTGCTAAACTATCTGTTTCGTGAAGTTTGTTTTGTTTCACACCCTCAAAATATTAGAGCTTTAACATCTCAAGAGTATAAGGAAATAGCTAAGAGTATCGATCTACCCGTTAATCTTATCCATTCTGTAATAAGCAAGTTTTTAGTGAATCTAGTATATTTTAGAAGATTTCTTCGAAGCTATTCATTTACATATAGGTATACTAAAAGTCTTAGAAAACTACAAATTTATTTGCATAAGCTCCATCGATTTGCTCCAATATTTGACTACCCTCGAGCCAAAGAGAACGCAAGAATCCTCAAAAATAATCTTGAAAAACATTGCTTTTTACCTCATTTTACCACGCAACTTGCGGTTGTTGTGTTTGTAACGGATTTAAATGATAAAGAGCATGAAAAAAAAATTATCCAAACTAATTTAAGAGTTTTTTGTAATTGTAGTGCCTATGCATTTCATAGAACCCGAAATAAATTAGGATTAAAGTAGACTTTTCTAAATTTTTTTCTTTAAATACTCTTACTCAATTCTCTTAGGTAACTTAATTATATAATAGAATAGGTCTAAAAATGATAAATCACATTCCAAAAGTGTTATATAAAAATAGTATAACTGAAGTGTTGGATGATATAAGGTATAACTATGGGAAATTAACTCGTAGAGGATATATCTATGGTCTAATTGCAATCGATCAAGACGCAAAAATTATCGCAATCGATTCTCGTTTTGACCGTAAGCTGAATTATTGGGATTTAAGCTCTATTGGTGCAGCTCTATATGGTGTTGCACGACAAGGGCAGGATTTTTTTGAATCTGATTCTCTTGAAAAAGCAACAATAATTTATAATGATATGCGGTTGTTCGTTAAGTCAATCGGAGCTGTTGAGCTTCAGAAAAAGGGGAAACGCGACATATTAGTCGTTTTACTTTCCGATAATGAGGTGAATTTAGGAGTTATTTTCCTTCAGCTCAGTAAATTTGCCATGAAAATAAAAGAAGAAATTGAACAAAACCAATCAGCCCAAAGAATGTTAAAAATGTCAGAGAGAGAAATAAAAGAACACATTAAAGAGTTAAAGAAAGAAATTTTCTCTGACAAACTCGGTAGTATTAGTTAGAAACATCATTAAAAAATAGGTAAGCGGTGATAAAATGGAAACAGATCAGAAAGATGAAAGTGAGTTAGAAGTGAGTGATAAGTTCGATTTTAACGACTCAGAGAACATGCTTCAATTTAAGATTGTTTATTGGGGTCCAGGGGAGAGTGGAAAAACAACTAACTTCTTTCGATTGAGGGAAAAATTCGATCTCTTAAAATTGTCGAAAGGATATTCTATTGAGACCACAGAAGGAAGAACCTTATGGGAAGATTCGCTCTATCTTTTATTTAAGTTTACACTAAGAGATGTCAAGTTTAATATTATCGCTCATGTGAAAACATGTACGGGGCAAGAACGATTCTTATCGACTCGAGAATATGTGTTAGACGGCGCAGATGGAATCGTGTTTGTGGGCGATTCTGATCCTGAGAAATTAGAACAGAACAAAAGAAGTTTTAGAGAGTTAGTGAGCTTCGCATCCCCTAAAAACATACCTTATTTAGTACAATTAAACAAGCGAGACTTAGAGAACGCTATCGGTATTCCAAAATTTAAAGTTGCTCTTGGGTTGCCATTATTAGAAACATATCCAGACGGTACAAATGTAATATATCCTGCTAAGGCTCTAGAAGGGAAGAATGTAGTCCAATGCTTTAAACATATTATTCTTCAGGCAATTTTTAATTATTTTCAAGAATAAATTTTTTTTACGTGAGAGAAAAAGTGGATTCAGGAGAAGATTTTATTACCCCGGAATTTTTAAATATTCTTTTTTTTCAGCAGAAAAACCTAGTTATATTTCCCTATGTTGATTTGAAACATCTCCATGCCCTTGAAATATATACCGCAGGGCATACTCCAATTGACTTAGAATCCACGGTATTACACGATTTAAGAAATATATTAGAGTTTGAATCAAGCAATTCCTATTCTCAATCACCTACTTTTTACTTCATTTATAATTTAGATAGGGATAAAGTAAAAGAGATATTGGCTATAGATAATATTCGCTGTGTGTTAAATTCCAATGAGATCATCCCTGAACTAGCGAAAGGTAGTGAATTTATTTTTTATAATAAAAAAAATAATCAGTTCTTAAATTATCTTGAACACAATTCGAATTTAGCATTTGAACAGCATCTTATATCCAGTTCACAAAATATTACCATTTTACAAGACAAGATACAAAGTATCAAAAATGTAGCATCACAAATCTTCACAGAAGTTAACCAGAACAGTTCATCAAGTAGGCTTCCAGAGCTGTTAAAAGGCTTTGAAAAAAAATATTGGCAAAAGATCCTAGATTTTACTAGCCGATATTTTGGAGTGAATATTCCACCGGCTTCCCAATTAAAATCCGATTCTTATGAACCACCATCAATCGGTTCAAGAAAAGATTTCAAAGATTTCTCCAATGAATATGAGATAATCGTTTCACTTAATAAACGTATTGGAAAAGAATTTATCCAACAGTTACACGAATTTAGAAGTAAAAGAGTAAATCCAGAATATTTGGAGTTAGAGGAGTTGTTTAGTCCGCTCAAGTTATATAACTACCTACGGAATCGCCATTGGAAAGAAGGAATTCCACAAAAATTTATAGATAAATGGCTTCAGATGAACATCTCTCAATACACTTTAACAGACTCAGATATGGATGATCTTGAGACGATCTTTACTAAATTAGGAATCCGCCAAGATACTACATCTTTACCAACCTCTAAACCGCTCACCGCTAATTCCGAACCTGAACGAGTTACTAATCCTCTTGAATCCACATCTTCCGACCAGATACTTGTAGACGAGATGCCTTCCTTACAAAATTGGGCACAGTTTAAAAAATGGATTATCTCCCAGATAGGAAATATCGGAAAAATTATTGATAGATTGTTGTCTCAGGGAATAAAAAAAGAATTCCTAACAACATTATATAATGACATCTCAAACCTAGAACAACTCCTTGCAATAAAACCCCAATTAGAAAAAGTACAAGAAAAAAAGATTAAAGACTATTTGATTATAGATATTACTAACATCTTAAATGAAGATAAGGACGTAAATGGAAAGTTAAAGGTAGAAAACATTTTAAAAGTAAGAGATGCTGTATTGTCGCTAGGTTACACCCCTGGAATGATAGCAGATGCAAGCATGAGGCATTATGTTGATAATCCTATGCATTATAAAAAGTTAATAAAGAAAGGAGTGGTGAAGGATGCTCCCACAGGAAAGGAAGCTGATGAATTTGTGTTAGCCATCGCAAAGAAAGAAAACTGCAAATTTCTCTCGAATGATATGTATAATGACTATAAAAAAGAATTTGGCCAAGAATGGGTCTTTCAGAACCGGCTAACTTGCAAATTTTTTAACGGGAGTTTTATAATAAGGTGACTCTTCTGTTTGCTTGATATCTAAAGCTGATCCATATTTCATACAGTATACATCAATCACCGAATTAATGTAGTGTAAAGGCATTAATTTGGATCTAAAACTACGTTTCAATTAAATAACTCTATTATCTAAGATTCGATTATATCAATAACAATTTCGGGCTGGTTATCTATATTAACATAATCTTGAACTTTTCTATCCCTTGGAATATTCGAAGAAGATCCCTGTCTGCTCATCACTACATTATATTTAGCTAAAAAGCTCAGAATACTTTCATTTTCAAATTCTAACCAGTATGCTTTCCTATAGACTTCACGAAGTTTCATTCGAGAATGTAATATTCTCCTTATTCTACTTCTATTTACTAATCGCCTAATATTCAATATTTATCACAATTTTATTTTTGATTTATTTACAAAATTGAAAGTATTTAAAGAAAAATTGACACGATAAATTTATAGAATTCAATAAATCCATATTTAGAATGGATATTAAGTAGTTCATTATACATTTCTAAATATGATTTGAACACTTTTAAAGAAAAAACGATCGATTCACAAATCAATCATTGATTAAGAATTTAGTTGGCAATAGGCCTATTTTATTTCCTTCTTGGCGGTTCAATATGTTCAAGAAGAGTTATTCGAGATAAGGAAGCGTCGTAAAACTCATCTTGGTTGCGTGATAAACGCCCTTCTACTCGAATCCACTGCCCAACTTTCGGTATAAATCCATATTGGTTAAGTTTTGAAGTGTTCACCAGCACAGAGTAATACTCGAATCCTACCAAAACTCGTAAAGACATATACCCATAAGTATAACTACGGCTTATTTTACGCTCTCCATTTCTTATTTCTACAATTCTTCCTTCTATTCTCGTAAGCCCTGTCATTTCCATCAATAAGTTATCTTTATAATTTTATAATATAATTAGATATTTATTAGTTTAAATTTGTTTTTTTTTCTTCCGGTAAATTGTATCCATTCGGCTCAAGTGAATTATATTTATTAATATACTCTCTCAGTTTTCTGTTTAACTCTTCTTCGGCTAAGATATATTCCAACAACAAAAACATTGAAACTCTTTGTTGGATCCTATTTTAATTTATTACAAATTTCATTCCCTCATATTTTTTAAATTTTGAATTTGCTAACTATCCCTTACCCCCTAATTAAGTTTTTAAGTCTGGGTGGAATAATAGACTTTAAGACTAAAACCTATTAATTGAGGGTAATCATGCTCGAAAGACAGAAATCAAATCAGGAAAGAATTAGCTATCTTGTTGAGGAGATAAAGCGTCATCGATATCTGTATTACAATGAACAACCAGAAATTTCTGATGTCAAATACGATACTCTTGAAGATGAGCTTCGCAAACTTGATCCAGAAAACCCAATATTATTCAAGATTGGTGTAGATTCTTCAAAACTTTTTACAAAGCGAGAACATATTATTCCAATGACTTCTCAAGATAAAGTTACCAATCCTCAAGAATTCTTAAAATGGGTAAGAAAGCGAAATTATAAGACATTCCTAATCCAATTTAAACTCGATGGGATTAGTATTGAACTCCAATACGAAGATGGTATTTTCCAATATGCCCTAACCAGAGGGGATGGAAAAATTGGAGATGATGTTTCAGCGAACGTCATTAATATGAAAGGATTCATCCCTAAGCTCAAAACTAAATTTACAGGTGCGACTCGTGCCGAAATTTTGCTATTTCATGATGTTTTTGAGAGGAAATATAACGATAAGCAAAATTGCAGAAATGCTGCTTCAGGGTTGGTAAGGAGAAAAGATGGAATCGGAAGTGGAGATTTAAACTTAGTATTCTATGACGCAATCAGTATTAGTGATGATGTAACTTTTCAGAGTGAGATTCAAAAGTTAAAATGGTTAAAAGAAGAAGGATTCCCGACAATTCCTACCAAGACAGTACATTCTCCTCAAGAAGTAATTGATATTAGACAGGATGTCATGACCAACAAACGCGATGCTCTAGAATATGATATCGATGGATTAGTAATTAAAGGGAAAACAATAGATTTAGAAGACATGAAACGAGCAAAACCTATGAAACAAATTGCCTTTAAATTCCAAGCTGAAGAAATCGAAACTACGTTGCTTGAGGTGGAATGGAGTATTAGCGGCCAAAATTATACCCCTGTTGCTATTTTTGATCCTGTGAGATTAATGGGAACTACCGTATCAAGAGCAAGTTTAGCAAATCCAAATCTAATTGAGGATTTAAAATTGAAAATCGGCTCGGAAGTGTTTATCAGCAAACGAGGAGATATTATCCCTAAGATCGAGCGAGTAATTAAAACACCTTCCGATGCAAAAGAGATCCCTATTCCTACTATATGTGAGGAATGTAAAACCAAACTCATCAATGAAGGTACAAGATTGTACTGTCCAAACGAAACGTGTTCAAAGAGAGGTTATCATCGATTAGTAAAGTGGATTAATAAACTAAACGTAAAGCATTTTAGTGAAAAATTAATGTTAAAACCTTTATTTGACACAGGGAAAGTAAAGACTATTGCTGATTTGTATAACCTTGAAGTTCCACATTTAACACAATTTGAGGGAGTAAAAGAAACTTCGGCAAAAAAAGCATTAGACAACTTGTTGGCTGTTAAAAAAGTACCATTAGCACGATTCATTGGCGGATTTGATATTGAAAACATTGGAGAGGATCTCACTCAACGAGTCGTAGATGCAGGATTTGATACCTTAGGCAAAATAAAAGATGCTTCTATTTTCCAACTGTCTCAAGTTGATGGATTTGCTGAAATCACAGCCCAGCAGTTACATGAAGGAGTAGAAAAACTTTATCCACAAATGAAGGAAGTATTAAATTCAAATAAAATTACAATAGAGGAGGTGAAGAAAACGGGAGGAAAATTTGAAGGTATGACTTTTTGTTTTACTGGGAAATTAGAGGCCATGAAAAGAGCAGAAGCAGAGCAACTTGTAAGGGATCATGGCGGTCAAGCGAAAAGCGGAGTAGTCGCGAATTTATCCTATTTAGTGACTAACTCAGATGAGCCAACAGCTAAGTATGTAAAAGCCCAAGGACAAGGTACCAAAATCATTACAGAAGAAGAATTTCTGAAAATGATAGAATAATTTTAATTACTAATTTTTCACACGTTTTATTTTTTTAATTGAACAGAAAAAAAAAGTTTTCATCCTTCATTTTAAGCAAAATTACTTTCTTTCAGGTAAACTCCAAGGATTTTAAAATTTAAACTTTTTTATTTAATGTAAAAGTATACCCTTCGTCTTTCATTATAAGCAAAATCCCTTTTTTCCTGAATTTATTTAGCAATGGTTTAATCTCTTTAATGGGAATGCCGTAGTTTTCAGCCATAATTTCAATCATAAATTTAGGGAACTTTCTGTAAGTGCGTTGAAGAACCTTAAGCATCTCAAAAAAAGTTTCTGAATAATCCATTTATTGCATTCACCAAATTGTCTCCTAATTTATCATTAAATTAGTTTATTAATAAATCCATATAAAGAAAAAAAATTGAGTTGGAATATAGTTCATATGTCAAATTAACATGTCAGAAGTCAAAAACGATTATTGTAGAATAATTAATTTTTAAAATATAAAATTAAAGCTTTAAAACACTCTTTAATCTAATTTTATTATGAATGAGAACTATGGGGACAATTTTCAACGAAAATCGAAATATATTAGAAATCACGTACCACAGCATCGATTAGATTGGGCACTGAAGCCAGAATCTTATAAAACATATCCAAATGCGATAAAAACGATTAAGTTACCTCCTCCTAAATTCGATGAAAATGTTAAATTTTGGGATATTGTTATTAACAGAAAATCTTCTCGAAACTTCAAAAATGAACCTATAACGCAAGAACAACTTAGCTTACTCTTGTTTGGTATGACGGGCCTTACACGGATTTTTCCTAATTTTGCTTTTAGAACTGTTCCATCTGCAGGAGGTTTATATCCTATAGAAGTGTATCCAGTGATAAATAATGTTGAAAACATCGAAAAAGGAATTTTTCATTATAATATTCCCAAACAAAGTTTAGAATTGGTGAAAAATGGTGATTTTCGAAGTGAAGTAGCAAAAGGATGTTTAGATCAAAATATTGCTTATAAATCTGCTGTGAATTTTATTTGGACTGCGATGATTGAAAGGTCAAAATGGAAATATCTACAAAGATGTTATCGTTATATTTATTTGGATGCTGGGCATATTGGACAGAATTTTTATCTGATTGCTGAGGCATTGAGCTTAGGAGCATGTACTATTGGCGCGATTTATGATGATGAATTAAACAAATTGTTGGAAATTGATGGAATTAATGAAACTACGATATATATCGGAGTTATTGGAAAATAAAGCCAAATTACAATGACCTTAAAAAATCGAAATAATCGAAGCACCTAATAAAATCATAGCGATTAGAAATAACCATTTTATATGCTCTTTATATCTTAAGTAATCTGGGGAAGATGAAAATAATAAATATCCAACTAGTAATGAAAGGATTGGCCAAAGACTCATAATAAAGGCCGCTCCAGATACACCCAAATAGAAAATACCAAAAAAATTCAAAGTAAATCCGATAGACGTGCTTAAAATCCCATGGATAACAAAATATTTTGCAACAGATTTTTTAACTTTAAAAATGTGAAACTTTATTCCCTCATTTTTCTTCTTTTTTCTATTTTTTAGCATAAATATTAAATTAAATAGTAGTAATGATAAAAGCCCGAAAAAAAGGCTGATTAAAGTATAGGCTAAGGGTTTAAATTGATTTGAAGGAGTAGTTAAAAATGCAATATTCATAAAAATACCACCTGAAGTCCAACTCAATGATGTTAGAATTCCCAAGAAAAAGCCAATTAAACCAAATTTTCCTGTCCATGTGAATACCAAAAATAGAGTTATTCCAATACCTAATAAGATTAGAGATACCAAATCAAATACATTAAATATTTCACCGAAGACATAAACCCCTAAAATTATACTAAAAAAAGGTCCAATCCTTGAGAACTGTGAAGCTATCTCTGCTTTTCTATATATTAAGGTGCAAAAATAATATAAACCTGTTCCAGCGCTAAATGAAAAAATTCCAGCTAAAATCAAATAGCCAGAGAATACAAAATCGTATTGAATAAGCAATGGGACTAATGTAAGTGATAGCAGTATAGTGCCGGTTAATAAAGTAATTCCTAGATAAGTAAAGATAATTTCTATTTTAATTGAGTAATCTTTGACTCTATTAAAAAAAATTCCATACGCTTCCTTTAATTCCTTTATTCCTTTGCTCACAACTAAAGTACTTATTACCCATGCTAAAACTGCGAAAAAGCTAAATAAAGCTCCTATCCAGATCATAATTTCATAACCCTATTTTCCCTATATTGATTAATCTCACTAAATTTCCATATACCCCTAATTAAAAAAAAGTAAAATTTCTTTTTATAATTTTGAACAATTTATTTAATATAAATTTTTAATTTGTTTTCACCCTTTTAAATAAGTTTCTTGAAATATTTACTGAAGAGTAAATGAAGAAACGGATCTATTTTTTTTATCGGTCAATAAACTTTTAAAAATTCTAAATATTTATTCAATTAAAACATAATTATTCAACTAAAAGTGATTTTTAAATTGATAGAAACTAATATAACAAAAATGTTTGGAATAAAGCATCCAATTTTCAGTGCTCCAATGGGACCCTTCTACACCCGCGATTTAGCTTTGGCAGTTTGTGAGGCTGGTGGTTTGGGGGTCTTGTCGAACGTTAATATAACAGGAACAGATCCGGTAAAGGAGCATAAAGAAAGCATAGAATATATGATTGAACACACAGATAAGCCATTTGGTCTTAATTTTCTTACATCTCGGAATAATCGTGGAGTCAAAGAAATGGTTACAGATGTACCTAAAATGGTTATGAACAACCCAAAAATGAGAGAACAATGTATTTATTGGTTAACTTCTGCTGGTTCTTCAAAGATTTTACCTGCTTCAAAAAATTTTCAAGAATTACGGGAAAAATCGGAAGTAAAACACTTTCATGTAGCACCAGCCGTATGGTTAGCACAGAAATGTGTAGATGCTAATGTAGACGGAATAGTAGCCACTGGTGGTGAAGGAGGCGGTCATCAATCATATGAGAGAGTAAGTACCCTTGTACTACTGCAACAAATTAATAAACTTTTTCCTGATTTACCCGTGATTGCGTGTGGAGGTTTTGCTACAGGAGAAGGTTTAGCTGCAGCTTTATCGCTTGGTGCAGGAGCAATAGCTATGGGCTCACGATTTATTGCTTCTAAACAATCAGAGTTTCATGAAAAATATAAAGCATTAGTTCCACCTGGTAAACCACAAGATACAGATCTTTTCACGGGGTCATTTGGTCCTATTCGTTTATATAAAAATAAATATGCCTTAGAACATCCAGCACCCCAAACTAAAGAAGCCATGATTGCTTATGAGAAATCTATAACGCCAGAGCAATTATTACGCGATGCTGGTGCTTATGATAGAGTTTATAAAGGGGATACTGAAGAAGGAGCTGTATTACTTGGACAATCAATAGGTATTATTGATAGTATTGACGACGTCAGTGATATCGTTAAAAGAGTAATAAAGGAAGCTGAAGCTGCTATAAAAAGTAACAATTCTATGATAAAATAGAGAAGTGAAAAAATTCAATTCTTTTTTATAAAATTTTTTTTTTCTATATTCTACCTTATTTTTAGATTTTATCAAACCATATGTTTTAAAATTTCTTGTTTCAAATCATCTGGAATAATCGCTTTTTTTTGGTTTCCATAATCATACCAGACCATGTGGGCTTCACCCTCAGCTGCTTTTCTATTTAACTTTTTACTCATTAGAGAATGTTTTATTATTATTTTTGATTCTTCTATGTTTACGATTTTTGCTCCTATATAGATAGTGTCTGGATAAGTCAATGGAGCTTTATAATAACAACTTTGAAAAGATAAGATTGGTCCTATACGTACTGTTGTAGGTTCTTCATAAATCTTCAATAATCGAAATAAAGCTATCCTTGAACTTTCAAAATAGCGATAATATATTGTGTTATTTACATGCCCCCTTGCATCCATATCACCCCATCGTACAGGCATCTCCTCTACCACATGAAAATCCTTTAATTTCTCACTCATATTTTCATCTCAAATTTAAATTTATTCTTAATAATATTTGAGTTTTTCAAATCTACAATTAAAAAAAATAAAAAAAGAATGTATTAGGAAATCTTTTTTAGCCTTTGGATAACTTCTTCTGCTTCTTTCATTATCCTATCAAGCAG
>JAHQWI010000156.1 GCA_029856085.1 Promethearchaeia archaeon
GTGACGTCGTAGTAGTCTTAATATTAGCACCAATAGTAATTCGACTTTGCCACTTTCTTAAAATAAGAGCGGGAACGTATCTTTTAGGAATGACGATTTGTATCAATATTGGCTCAATACTAACTCCATTCTCAAGTGGAGAAAACATTATCATTTCTACCGCATTTACCGAGCTCGATACACTTTACTTTATTCAGTTTTATTGGATAATATCTTTTATTTTGTTATTTTTAACAATTTTTCTTTTAGATAAATTTGTTTTAAGTAAAGAACCAAAAATAGAAGAGTTACAAAAAAAATTTGTTATCGATTTAATAGATACTGATATTATGGTAAAAAATAAGAAGATGTTTTATTTTAATAGTATTGCCATAATTATTACAATAATTTTGTTTGGTATCCTCCCATTACTATATTTAACCGCTATAATTTCAGCATTGATATTAGTACTCATTAATAGGAATTATACGAAAAAACCTATGAGTGAACTTTTAAAAGATATTGAGTGGGAAATCTTGTTCTTCTTCATTTCATTGTATGTAGTAGTTGGATGCCTTATAGAAGCTGGATTTGCAGAGATTTTTGAAATGATCCCGTTTGAAGTTTTAAATCCTTTTGTTTTAGCTTTTATTATCCTTATAATAATCAGTTTTATCTCTGGTGTTGTTGCGAATACTCCAACTGCGTTAATTTTTATCCCAATAATCGGAATATTAATAGAACCAGTGTCTAATGGTGGTTTTGGATTTTCAGCAGTTCCCTTGCTTTTTTCGCTTATAATCGGTATCAATCTTGGTGGAAACTTCTTACCTTCAGGAGCAGCTTGCGATATGATGACTCTAAAAATTGCACGAGATTCAGGGGTAGAGAACTTCAATTATAAGCGCTTGTTTAAAATGGGAGCGTTATTTGCGCTAATTCATATTGGAATCGCGATAATTGCGTTATTGATTTTAGTTCCAATATTTGGATAAAAACAAATTAATCACAATTTATGGAAATAAACCTCTTAATTCGTGAGCTATCGCTAATCTCTTTGCACCAATAGCAAAAGCGGATGTTCTAAGCGAGATATGCTTTTTCTTCGAGAGTTCATAGACTTCTTCAAATGTTTTAATGAGAATATTTTTCATTTCTCTATTGACACGATCTAATCCCCAGAAATAGCTATGTATATCTTGAATATATTCAAAATATGAAACAAGTACTCCACCGCTATTTGCAAGAATATCTGGAACGATAATTACTCCTTTCTCGTTTAAGATAGCATCGGCTTGGGAAGTTGTAGGACTGTTTGCACCTTCTAATATAATATTGCAGTCTACTTCGTCTGCATTCTTGCTATATATTTGATTCTCCACCGCAGCAGGAATCAAAACATCACATTTTGTACTGAGTAATTCTTTATTTGTAATGTGGGTAATATCTTTTCCTTCATAATCTTTTAATAAATTCCCTTTTTGTTTCCACTTTGATATTTCATTAATGTCTAAACCATCTGGTGAATAAATCCCTCCTTCTTTTTCAGAAACTGCAATAATATTACATGAACCGTCACATAATTGTTTAGCAACATTAGATCCCACTTTACCAAATCCTTGAATAACTATTTTCATTTTGGTTAAGTCATAATTTAGTTTTTGGCAAAGATGATCAAGGATATAATACATTCCAGTCCCTGGAGCTTCTATTCTTCCTATTGACCCTCCAATTTCAAGCGGTTTACCAGTTACCACACCGGGAATAGTTCGACCTTTTTGCATACTATATGTATCCATAATCCAAGCCATTGTGGTTGAATCAGTATACATATCTGGTGCTGGAATATCAATATCTGGTCCAATCATATTAATAATTTCAGCAGTATATCTTCGAGTTAATCTCTCTAATTCTCTCTTCGATAGATCTTTGGTGTCTACGCAGACTCCTCCCTTAGATCCACCCATGGGTATGTTTAGAAGACTTGTTTTAAATGTCATTAAGAACGCTAAAGCTTTCATTTCATCAAGAGTAACATCAGGCGAATATCTTATACCTCCTTTTGCTGGACCTCGTAAGGTAGAATGATGAACTCTATAGCCTTCGAAAATCTTAAGAGAACCATCATCCATAAGTATAGGAATAGAAACTATTAAAGCTCTCTCTACTTTTTTAAGATATTCCAATGTATTTGGATTTAAATCTATTAACTTAGCAGCAATATCAAGCTTTTTTTTAGCACTTTCAAATGGATTAATATCAAGTAAAATTTTTTCACCACTAATTATTCATCATTATAATTAGCTAATATTTTGATAAATATTTAAAATTAAATAGTTTTTAATATTATTAAGAAATAGTAATGAAAAATTAGTAATTTGTATAATAAATCCTTAAATTTTTAAAAATATTTCAGCAATTTTTATTTATATCCAACCACGTAATTTCATCGCATTTATAACCCTATCAACTGCTATTATATAAGCACCAAGTCGGTTATGAGTATTATATTCTTTTGCTTTTTCAACAGTTTCATGGTATGCTTTAGTCATCGTACGATCCAAAGTTGCAATTACCTCTTCTTCAGACCAAAAGTATTGATAATAGCCTTGGACCATTTCCAAATATGAAACAGTAACCCCTCCAGCATTACATAAAAAATCAGGGATTATGAGAACCCCATTATTAGACAAAATTTCATCTCCTGAGGGCGTAGTTGGTCCATTTGCAAGTTCTGCAAGGATTTTACAATTTATATTTTTCGCGTTTTTTTTGGTAATAACATTTTCTAGCGCAGCAGGAATTAATATATCACATTCTAATTCTAATAATTCCTCATTTGTGATCTCTTGAGTATCTTTTACACCCAATACTGTTGATGTTTTTTCTTTTTGATCTATAACTCTATTTGGATCAAGCCCATTTTTGTTGTAGATTCCTCCCTTAGAATCAGATACAGCAATTACTTTACAATTGAAATCTTGTGTTAAAATTTTAGAAGCCCATGAACCCGCATTTCCAAATCCTTGTATAACAACCTTTGCTCCATTTAAATTTAATCCAATGTCTTTTGCTGCTTCTCTAATACAAAAAGAACCTCCTTTAGCAGTTGCTATTAAACGTCCTGCACTACCCCCTAAAGGTAAAGGTTTACCTGTAATAACTGAGGGAACATGCTTTCGCATGATTTTTTCATATTCATCCATCATCCATGCCATAATTTGAGGATTAGTGTAAACATCAGGTGCGGGTACGTCAATATTAGGCCCAATAAAATCTGCAAGTTGTCTTATATAATTTCTAGCAAGCATTTCAAGTTCCCTGTTACTCATTCCTTTTGGGTTGATAATTATTCCACCCTTAGCACCCCCTAGAGGAATATCTACGCATGCACATTTCCAAGTCATCCATGCAGATAAAGCTTTAACAAGAGATGCACTTTCATCAGGATGCCATCTGATACCACCTTTCATAGGGCCTCTAGCGGAATTATATTGAGATCTAAATCCTTTAAAAACTTTTAATGAACCATCATCCATTTTCATAATGATTTTTACTTCAACAAATCTTTCCGGCTCACTCAATACGTTATAGACTTCACTAGAACAACCACTAATTTTACAAGCCCCATAAAGTTGTTTTTGAGAGATCTTAAAAGGATCTAATTCTTCAGTCATTTTAATCTCACTTATAATATTTGTTTTTCAATTTAAGTAAAGTTTGTATAAATTTCTGAATAAATTTCAATTTTTTTTAAAATATAAATAATTATCTCTTATTTAAAATAAATATAGTATCGGTCTCCTGAAGGAAATTTAATGAATTTTTGACTTAATATATCGATTTATTGCTTTAGCTGCTTTGCGTCCAGCACCCATAGCACTTATAACAGTTGCTGATCCTGATACAATATCTCCCCCCGCGAAAATACCTTCTATATTAGTCATTCCGTTTTCGTCCAGTTGGATATAACCCCTTTTATTTAATTTTATTTCTGGGAGAGATTTTATTAATATTGGATTTGCGAGGGTGCCAATAGCTAAAATCAATGTATCACATTTTATTTTGAATTCTGAATTCTCTATAGGAATAGGTCTTCGCCTTCCAGATTCATCATATTCTCCTAATTCCATTTTTATAAATTCAATTTCTTTCACATTACTATCTTTATCTCCTAAAATTTTTACAGGATTAGTTAAAAATTTGAATTCTATCCCTTCTTCTACAGCATGGTGATATTCTTCTTTTCTTGCGGGCATTTCAGCTTCACTTCTTCTATATGCTATTATTACTTTTTCAGCACCGAGTCTTAGTGCAACACGTGCAGAATCCAAAGCTGTATTTCCACCACCGATTACAATAACAACTTCTCCAATTTTTATAGGGGTGTCATATTCTGGAAATTTATAGGCTTTCATTAAATTTGTTCTGGTAAGAAACTCATTTGCAGTAAGAACACCATTTAGATTTAATCCAGGGATCTTGGGTATTAAAGGTACACCAGCACCTACACCTATAAAAATAGCCATAAAACCCATATTCTTTAAATCATTGATAGTTAAAATTTTTCCTATTATCATATTATATTCAGTTTTTACACCTAACAATTTCAAAGTATCTATTTCATTCTCAACAATATCTTTAGGGAGCCGAAATTCTGGAATACCATAAACTAAAACACCGCCACCTGTATGAAATGCTTCAAATATAGTTACCTCGAATCCGTATTTGGCGAGGTCTGCAGCACAAGTTAAACCTGCAGGACCTGAACCAATAACAGCAACTTTAATATTATTTGGAGCCTCACAATCGGGACATTCTTTTAATTGATTTTTTAATTCCCAATCTGCTAAAAATCTCTCAAGAGCCCCGATCGCAACGGGCTCCCATTTTTTACTAAGAACACATTCTTTCTCACACTGAATTCCTTGAGGACAAACTCTACCACATATAGCAGGTAATATATTGTATTCTTTAATGCTACGAATTGCTTCTAAATAATCATTTTCTTTAATTAGTTTAATAAATTTTGGAATATCAATATTGACAGGACACCCATTGACACACTTTGGCTCAGCACATTGTAGGCATCTTTCAGCTTCTTTTTTAGCCATTTCTTCAGTAAACCCTAAAGCTACTTCTTCAAAATTATCTCTTCTAATATTAGGATCTTGTTCTGGCATTTTTTGTCGGGGTGGAGTTTTAGCCATTATAATCTGTCTCTTTATTATTTTTAATTTTTTTCAATTTCTTTTAAAAGCCTACATTCTTGTTTATAAAGATCAAACGATTTCTTCTCAAATTTAGCAAATCGTTTTTCTCGGTTTAATAGGATGTCAAAATCAACCATATGACCATCAACATCTGGACCTTCAACGCAAGCAAAATGGATTTCTCCATCTTTAGAAGGGAATCGACATCCGCCGCACATTCCTGTTCCATCTACCATAATAGTATTTAGTGACACGAGAGTTTTTACTCTTGGCAATCCTTCAACACCACTTGTCATTAATGCAACATTTTTCATCATTATCATAGGTCCAATCGCAATAACTAAGCTTATTTTTTCTTCCGAAAGTAATTTTTTTAAGGGGTCAGTTACAAAACCTTTAATTCCTTCACTTCCATCATTTGTAGCAATTATTAGTTTATCACTTACAGCCGTCATTTTGTCCTGCCAAAATAATAAATCCTTTGTACGAGCACCTAATATTGAAATAATTGTGTTACCTGCTTCTTTAAGTTCCTTAGCTTGTGGATAGCATGGTGCAATTCCAACACCCCCACCTATAATTACAATTGGATTTTCATATTTTTTGATATGGATTTTATTTCCTAATGGACCTACTACATCTAATATCTCATCACCTTTCTCTTGATGAGAAAGGAGTAATGTTGACTTACCAACTATTTGAACTACAAGTGTAATTGTGCCTTTTTGTCTATTATAATTGGCAATAGTGAGAGGAAATCTCTCACCCTTTTCATTGATTCTTACTAATATAAAATTACCTGCATTTGCTTTCTCAGCAATTAGTGGTGCGTGGATATCAATTTCAAATAAAGTCCCACTTTTTCCAAGTTGTTTTTTTTTTAATATCTTATAAGGCAATGCTAATCCTCTTGTTTATAGATTCTATTAAAATTTTAATTTTAAAACAATTTAATTCGTTCTAAGCCTTGTATTGGCTTTAATGGTTTTGTGAATACTTGTTTAATTAAAGATTTTAACTAAGAAAAAATATATGATTAATTGGAAAAATTAATTTGATTAAATGGCTTATTAAAAATTAACTAAGAAACGGTTTCAATATAATAAATATAATATTAAGTTAATTTTCAAATCTAACTTTAAAGTTTTGTAATCATGGATAATGTTATTGTTTTAGATTTTGGTGGGCAGTATGCGCATTTAATTACAAGACGAATTAGAGATTTAGGAGTTTATTCTGAGATTTTACCTTATGATGCTGATCTAGATAAAATTAGAAAAATCATGCCTAAGGCAATAATCTTTTCTGGAGGTCCTGGTAGTATCTATAAAAAAGATAGCCCGACTATTAGTAATGAATTTTTTCAATTTACATTTGAAAATAAAATCCCTATATTAGGAATCTGCTATGGACATCATTTAATTATACATAAACATGAAGGAGAAGTAGAATCCAAAGAAACAAAGGAATATGGTAAAGCAAATCTTATTATTATAGAGAAAGGACTTCTTTTTGACTCGTTAAATAGAGAAGAAATTGTATGGATGTCTCATGGTGATCAAGTTACCTCTTTACCCAATAGCTTCAAAATTTTGGCCAAAACAGCTACTTGTCCAATAGCCTCTTATGCAAATGAGGATCAGCTATTATACGGAGTTCAGTTTCATCCCGAAGTAGTGAATACTCCTAAAGGTAATAAAATTTTAGAAAATTTTATATTTAAAATAGCTCAATGTAAAAAAGAATGGAAAGTTGAAGGTTTAATAGAGAAAATTATTGAAGAAATTAAAAATGAAATAGGACAAGATAATAAAGTGATTTTGGGGCTAAGTGGGGGTGTTGATTCTTCTGTAACAGCTGTTTTAATTCATAGAGTTATTGGTGATCGCTTACACAGCGTTTTTGTGAATAATGGCTTATTGAGAAAGAATGAAGAAATAGAAGTCCAAAACACATTCAAAGAACAATTGAATTTTAAAAATTTTCATTATGTAGACGCCCAAGAATTATTTTTAAAAAGGCTTGAGAATATTGAGGATCCAGAAGAGAAGCGTAAGATAATTGGTCATACTTTCATTGAAGTATTCGAAAATAAAACGATTGAGCTAGAAAAAGTAAATCCAGATATTAAATACCTTGCACAAGGGACGATTTATCCTGATCGTGTAGAAACGAGCGCAACTAGTAATGCTTCAGCAAAAATCAAGTCTCATCATAACGTAACTTTACCCGAAGATATGACACTGCAAATCATTGAGCCATTAAAAGACTTGTATAAAGATGAAGTTAGAAGAATTGGGATTAAACTTGGTGTCCCAAAAGAAATAATTTCAAGACATCCATTTCCGGGACCTGGTTTGGCGGTAAGAATTGTCGGTTCTATAAACAAAGAAAAACTTGATATTTTGAGGGAAGCAGATGAGATTTTAATTGATGAGATTAAGAAAGCAGGAGTATATGAAAGCTTATGGCAAGTTTTTTGTGTTTTTCTACCACTAAAAACCGTCGGTGTCATGGGAGACTCTCGTACATATGAATATATTTGTGCGATTAGAGCTGTTGAATCTCTTGATGTAATGACTGCTAATTTTGCTAAACTGAACTGGAATTTGTTAGAGAAAATCGGAACACGAATTGCCAATGAGGTTAAGGGTATAAATAGGGTTGTATATGATATCACCAATAAACCCCCTGGGACGATTGAATATGAATAAATTTAACTTTGACTGAATTTAATAAAAAGAATAAGATAAAAATTAAGATTTAATTTATAGAGTAATTATAGTTTCTTTTTCTTGTTTCCATGCCGACTTGAAGTATAAAATTATGACTATGGTAAAGGTTTTTAAATTTTCCAATTTTTAACGTCATGATTATAATGACTGAAAAAGAAATCGCTTGGGATTTAACAGAAATTTTCTCCGGGCATGATGACCCCAAAATCACTGAATGTATGGATAACCTTTCCAATAAAGCTACTGAACTTGTTAAAAATTATAAAGGGAAAATTAACTCTACTGAATTTACACCTGAGAAATTGTTAGAATTGTTTAAAATGCAGGAAGAATTTCAAGCAGAAATTGGTGAATTAGATCTTTATAAGAATAGATTATACAGTGCTAATATGATAATTCCAGAAAGTGAGGCTCTGAAGAATCGTATTGATGATTTTTCTACAAAAATATCTAAAGATCTGGCTTTTTTAAAATTAGATATTGCAAAATTCGTTAATGATAATTCTGATATAATTAATAATCCGATTTTATCAAATTATAAACATTTGTTAGAAATTATTAAAAGAAATTTTCCTCATGATCTTTCTGAAGTAGAAGAACAATTAATTCTTGAAAAAGATCAATACGGGATAAGAGCATGGAGTACTTTACAGTCTAAATGGTTAAATACAAGAAAAATAGTAGTAAAAGTTGAAGGTGAGGATAAGGAATTATCTTATGGGGAAGCTAATGCTTTACTTAACCATCCAGATAGGGATACTAGAATATCAGCAAACAAGTCTATTTATGGCTTGCTAGGAGAAGATGAGTATATATTTTCTTCTGCTTTGAGAAGTATTTGTAGCGACTGGTTTAATAATTCGAAGAGAAGAAAATACGATAGCCCAATGCATGATAGTCTCATTGTAAATGATACAACTCAAGACATAATTGATAATTTGATGAGGGCAATAGAAAAAGGTGTAGGAGTTTATCGTAGATATATTAATCTTAAAGCAAAGATTCTAGGTTTTCCTAGGTTAAATTGTGCTGACGTTCGTGCTCCGCTTCCGATTGCCCCACATAAAAAATATTCATGGGAAAAAGCTAAAGAACTTGTAATTCAAGCAAATGAAAAATTTGACAATGAATTTGTGGAATATCTTAATGATATGTTTAATCGAAATCACATTGACGCAAGTCCTAGAAAGGGTAAAAGAAATGGAGCCAATTGCGCTTCTTGGTATAAAGGTACATCTGCCTTTGTTCTCATGACGTACACTGGAGAAATGAATGAAATTTTTACACTTATCCATGAGCTTGGTCATGCAGTTCATGATTATTTAGCCATTCAAGCACAAACATACTTTAATATTCATCCTGGGTATACAGTAGCAGAAACTGCATCTATATTTGGGGAACTTTTATTAACTGATTTGCTTCTTGAAGTGGCGCAATCTAAAGAAGAAAAAATGGCAATACTAGCCCATGTATTAGACGATGCGGGACAAGCCGCATTTCAAGTAAGCGCAAGATTTTGGTTTGAACAAGATCTATATAAAGCTGTTGAAAAAGGTGAAAATTTGGATGGAAAAACAATTTCAAAATATTGGTGTGCTGGTAGAGACAAAATATATGGAGATTCTGTTGAATGGTTTGAGGAGATGGATTGGGAATGGACTATGAAGCAACATTATTTTATCCCGAATTTTCGCTTCTATAATTATCCTTATGTTTACGCTCAACTATTCGTTTATGCATTGTATCAAACTTATAAAAAAGAAGGTAAAAAATTTGTTTCTAAATTTAAGAAGATTCTCGCTGCTGGAGGTAGTGTTTCCCCAGAAGAATTAGGAATGATTGTTGGGTTAGATATCACAAAACAAGATTTCTGGAATCTAGGAATAAAACAATACGAAGATTTTGTTAATCAATTAGAAAATCTTATGAAATAATCGAGATTTTTTATTTATTTTAGATTTAATTATTTCTAATTTTTTGTATGAAAAAGGAGGGAATTAATTTATTCATAATTCCCCGAATAAATTTCCTCTTTAACTAACTCAAAATCGATTGATTCTTGAGATTTAACTCCAAGATTCCATTTTTTACACACTTCTTTAGCTCTTTGAGAAATATATGCGATGTCTTGGCGATCCAAGAGATTTAATTTAAATTTTCGAACTCCGGCTAGTAACTGCTTTAAACCAATACCTAATTTGCTAGCAAAATAAGTATAAACTCCAATCGCCGAAGGAGGAACAAGATGTCCATTATGAATTCTATTTAAACCATCATATTCAACAAATGCTTCACTTAAGGTTAAACTTTTAGGATCTTTATCCTTAGGGAATCCTAAGTTCTTTAACATTGCTGGTGTGGCTTCTTTTTTATCAATAACCTCTCCAATATATTTCGATTTCATAGCAGCAGTAATTGGTGCTCTTGCCATAGCAATGCAGTTTATATAAGGAGCACCCATTGCAAGTGCTTTAAATATTTGTGTTTCATTTGCAATACCGCCAGCTATTGCAATAGAGGGTATAGTAGCGTTTGGGTTTTTATTTTTAATCATATCAAGGCATCCAACTATAAGTGCTTCTAAATAGGCTGTAGGAATTGATCCTTCATTCATCATACTTACAGGGCTCATTCCAGTGCCCCCACCAGCACCATCAAAAGTCATTCCATCCACTTTTCCTTCAATACCTAACCTCAAAATCCAGGCTGTTGCTGCTGGTCGATATGCTCCTGTTTTTATAAAAATATTTTTTGCACCACTCGAGCGAACTTGATCAATTTCTTCTAATACATCTTCTGTAGATGATAAACCAACTCTACTATGCCTTTCAAAGTCAGGTATTAATCCTGCTTTCCATTGCTCAATAATAACAGGATCAGAAGGATCTGGAAACACTAAATATCCTCTACTTTGTAATAACTGTGCACGCTCCAACGATTCTAATCTGACTTCGCCTCCAATTGCTTTTGCACCTTGACCAAATTTTATTTCAAGAGAGTTTACTTCTAAATTAGACATGACATAATCAAAAACACTTAATCTTGTATCTTCTACATTTTTTTGAACAATAATATCCCCATGCTTCCCATCCCAAAATTCTCTGTATTTTTCAACTCGATTTTTCATGTCCTCAGTATCGATCACTTTAGGATATAAGGAATGGTTCGCGAATTTGGCATAGGGATCCATCCCAACCACATTTTCGCCTATAGTAATACTAATTCCTGCTAATGCAGCTCCTATTGCCAAACCATCCCAATTTCGTTTTGCAACATAAGTACTTCCTAAACCTGGAAGTATAAATGGATACTTTTGTTCAATATTTCCCCACTTAGTTTTTATGCTAACATTAGGAAATATCACTTTATCTGCATCTGCTTCGATTCCCTGGGCTCCTCGACATTCAAATTGAATTTGAAAGTCGCTAAACGAGAACCCAAAATCTTTTGGAGAACCCGCAGTAGAATTTCCAAAATATTCTCTTCGAGGATATAAAACTTCACGACCTCGTAAAGCTGATTTTGAAACTTCGCAAAAAACAGGACAATCAGCAACACAAATCGGGCAGAGTCCAGACTCACAAGAATCCTCAACTCTGGTTCTTGACCCGATCATACTTGTTTGATGGGTAACCATCGAGAATTTTGTCATATTTTTTCTTAACTCTCTTGTTTTATTTTTCTAGTCTTTATTTTTAGATTTTTAAATTTTTATTCAAACTTTAAAAAATTGTTTAATTTTCTTTCATTAATTTGTATATTGTTAATTATGCTCCAATTGTATTCATTATTCTCGAGTTTTTCTAAATGGGGTACTTCTTTCACAATTGACTCAATGGGATCTAAATAAGATGCTAATAACTCCATACAAGCCATTGCGGTATCACAATTCCACCTAAGTGCTTTTCTCTCTGACTCGAATATTCTTCCAAACGGTATTGAATTGCCCTTACAAGTATGGAATATTTTCCTGCCATATGAATATTTTTCTCCACATTCAGGACATTCAATCAATTTTAATTCTTTTCTGTTATCTAGATTACTTCCAAATACTAAACCGTTTAATTCTATAAAATTATCACATCGCCACTTACGATAATTTCCATCTTGAGAACTTAAACCGCTAGTAATGGCAGTTTCTTCGCAGGTATGGCATATCTTTCCATCGTATAAATATTCTTTTCCACAAATTTGACATTTTAACGGCATTTTAATTCACACTCTTTTTCAATTCTCTCCTTGTAACACTTCATATAATCGTGGTCTTGCGTTATAATAAATCATTAACCTTTCAGGCATAGTTTTTTTAATTCGCTTAATCACTGTTGTCACTCCATTACGATTATCTCCATATCCCATTGCCCTAGCCCATTCTGCTGATGAGCATCTTCCTATTTCTCTTAACTTTTCTAAGCAAATTTCTTCCCATGTTCGAAAATACTCTTGAATTGTTATTTTTATTACCTCCTATCAAAATTTTATTATTTTTTTTGTTTTTTATTATCTCTATTTTTTTATTTTGTGGGAATGACTTCCCGTTATTTGTTACTAAAGGTGAACTTGTATTTATAATTTATTGAAAGAAATAATAACTTTTCATGATTTTTCTAAACTTTTCGACAAAAAGTTTGGGATTTATTGAAACTTTTTTTGGTTTTGTTCCAATTCTCAGCATATTTTTCAGTGGAAATCTTCTGCTATATAAATTTTATGTAAGGTTATTGAACATTTTAAATTTTTTTCCATTGAAAATAGTAAAAGCCGACACTAAAAATTAAATATATGAACATTATAAATAAAATATTGAATATCAGTGAACAGTTATTTTTAAATTCAGACCTTGTATTAATAGTTAATGATTTCTATTGAACACTTTTAAATTTTCTCTTTAGATTGTTTTACTTCTTTCTTTTTCTATCAATTTGTTAAAAGAAGTTTCCTCTTTAAGTATATTTAAGACTATATGAGTATTAGTGCGTTCAACATATGGAGAAGCATGAAGTTCTTCTTTTATCATGTCGCTGAGTTCTACCCTTGTTTTAAATCTGGCTAAAATGCATCATATGTTCCGGTAATATCATAAACAGCGAACACATTTGCATTTTGTTTAATCACATCTTTTTTTGTGTTTCCTAATCTATAATTTAGTTAATTTAAAAGTCTTATGGCTTGAGAATAATAAAATAACAGAAATTAAAGGGCTTGATAATTTAATAGACTTAAAAGAATTACAAATTAATGATAGTGCTCTATATTATATGGATAAATATAATATAATATAATGATAATTATATGATCATGCGTAGGCAAAAACACCCTTGCACCATCGTCACTATCATACTGTTTTTATTTTTATTTATGTTTCATGATGCATCTTTTTTACCCTCACCTGTAGCACAGGAAAAGGAAAAAAAAAATCCTCAGTTATCTATACAACATGAGTGGGAAATACTAGAAGATGAGCAAGTAATCGGACTGGATGTGGTACAGGATAAAAATCAAAATATCTACGTTGTGGGAAATATATTTAATGATACTCAAAACGCATATGATGTAGTAGTATACAAGTATAATTCATCAGGACATATGATATGGAATGTATCATGGGGAGGAGTTCTTGATGACTATGCCTATGCACTAGACATCAATGTGTCTTCATCAACTGTGTATGTAGTCGGAAGAACAGCAAGTTACGGGATAAATGACAGCAACGATATTTTTGTGGTATCTTACGATGCTTCTGGGACATTGCAGAAAAATATCACATGGGGCGGTGATACGTGGGATGTGGGTTTTGATATAACATGCACATCTGAGTTTATGTATGTCATTGGGTATAGCGATTCATTTTCTCCTACGCAGGATATTGTGGTACTAAAGTACAACAGTTCGTATTCACTTATATGGAATAACACATACGGTACCTCGGAATCGGATATCGGATACGGAATCTCAATTGACAGTTCAGATAATGCGGTTCTTACGGGAAAAATAACTTCATCAGGTGATACAAATGCAATTGTCATGAAATTAGACAATGGAGGAAATCAGTTGTGGAATACGACATGGGGAGGCTTAAGTTCAGATGAAGGTCGATCGGTAGTGCTCGATGAATCTAGTGAAATTTTTATACTCGGTAATACACGGAGTTTTGGAAGCGGAAGTACCGATTTTGCGGTGTTAAAATTCAATTTGACAGGAGGACTTCAATGGCAACGGACATGGGGAGGAACCGATATAGATACTGCCTATACACTTTTATATGATAGTAAATATGGTCTGTTTCTTATCGGGTACACCGAAAGTTTTGGTTCTGCAGGAAAAGATGCGTGTATTGTGAAATATACGAGTTCTGGCGATTATCAGTGGTACAAAACAAGAACGGATACTTCGGAAGATGTAGCATACGGTGGATACATTGATGAGAACGATAACATCTACATCACAGGAAAATCGGATATTCGGCTTTTTCTCACAAAATTCAATCTCCTTCCAGATGCATTTATCTTATCACATGATGCAACAACTCCTGATATTGATGGAACGTATACGGTATCATGGACAGAATCGTTGGGAGCAGTGAATTATACGCTGTATCAATCAGACTCACCAATTACAGCGATAAATTCAAGTGTAGAAAAAGTTATAGAAGGAAATGCAAACAGGACAATTGATTTCAATAATGTACAACAGGGAACCCATTATTACCGCGCAGTTGCCTATAATGAGTACGGAAATATTACCTCGAATCTTGTAAATGTAACCGTACAATATCCGCCAGGCACGTTTATTCTTTCTCATGATGCGGATATACCTGATAAGGACGGAATAGTAAACTTTACTTGGTCACCGTCTCAGGGTGCAGATCGCTATGAGCTATACATGAATACTTTGTTGTATCAAAATAATATCACCGATACTTCATATGTGGTACATAATTTAGACACAAACGATTATGTAGTGTCGGTTAGGGCAATAAATGATGCAGGACATCGTACTTCTAATGAAGTGGTGATTTCCATAAGAAGGGCTCCAGCTTCATTTTTATTAACTACGGATGCATCAGTTCCAGATACAGATGGATCATTTGATTTAACGTGGACAAAATCATTTTATGCGCAGTATTATATACTATATAACTCCTCGACATTTATCTCACAAATAAATGCATCAGTTTCAGTGTCATTAAATTTTACACCGTTGCTTGATTTGCCGACATATCGGTATTCACTAAACGGTCTACATAACGGCACGTATTATTATCAAATCATCGCATTTAATGCATACGGTAATTTCACAACAGAGTGTATCCACATAACGGTATCTATTCCACCACCTTCGCCACCTGGACGGCCAGAAACGACACAATTTCCCTATGAAATTGTGATACAGATCGTTGTACTTTTTAGCCTTCTTGGAGTATTAGTATTTATCTATGTAAAACATAAAAAATAATTGTATATCGACTTTTACTTTTATAATTCAAGTAGACAGAGAGTATATCATTATCCTTTCATGGGCAAATGCAAGTTACCTAAGCATCAAATTCTTTGCAAGATTCCAGAATGCAAAACATATCCTGATTATGATTCGTATGTAAAAAAGTTGAAGTCAAGATAACTTAAAACCGAATTTTTAAATAGCCTTTTAGTTCAAGAGATTATGCATTAATATAGCCTAATCAAAATTATATGAAAAGCTTTTTTCAAACCCAATTAGCTTTAGCTTCTTGGTATCCAGATTTTTTTACCACTTGATTCTTTTATATCTATTCTTTAAGAATTTCATAAAATCAAAAATATCTTTAGCAGGTTTAAGCCATAAATATTCGTTTGCATATTCTGAGAGAAGATATAAGTATAAAATCTGGATAAGTTAAGTTTAATGTTACAAATCCCGTTTGAGGTCTCGAATTAATACTAACGCATCTTCTTTCTAATCTTTTGGATCCCTTACATATTCGAGTATTCTGTTAAGTTCTGCTTCAGCCTTTGACTTAATTAAGTCATGTCCTATCTTAATATATTTAGCATAAACACAGACTATATGGATGAACTTTTCTTGTTCACATATCGCTAAGTGATCTTATTTTAGAATTAAGTTAATTATAATCAAATATGTTAAATTCATTATTGAGAGTATTTTGTATATATTTTCTCCTATATCGCAAAGATTGTTGAACTGCTAAATGATATCCTGCTTCAATACTTATAGATTGCAAAATTTCTTTTTCAGGAGAATATTGGGATTTTATCGTAGATTTTGGAAACCAATTTTCAGCTCCGTTATTTAATTTAAGAAGCACAACTTTTTCGGTTTCTACTGTAATTATTCCTTGTACTTTAATAAGAGCTACCCCAAAGCTATTCTGAACAATTTCTCTATATTTTTGTTTTAAAAACGCACAAACTTAGTAAGTCAATATCTCGTCTTTAAAACCACATTATGTTGTTAATTGGCTTGCAACATAGGGCGAAACAAACTGGGAAGAGGGATGTGGAATTGCAGTAGACTTCTCAAGTACCTATTTTCTCTGAAACTTGGAATCTTACGCTTACTTTTTTTAATTTTCCTGCTCTATAAGTAGACCATTTTCATAATATTCAATTAGTGGATGAGTTGCCGATTGTTGTTTACAATAAAAAAACAATAATATGCCAAATCTATAATCATAAAATCCATTATCCAGTGTTAATTTCTTTAAATAATCTCTATCTTTATTCACTTCATCTCCATTTAATTCATATGTATTTTTCTTTATTTGAATAACAATATAATTATAATCATCATTATTTCTTTTATGAACGATTAAATCAGGTCTAAATAAACTAAGTTCATTATCTTTATCTATTCTCTTTTTTTCAGTGCCTCTTCTATTATACTCCATATCGACATCCCAATTTTCAAATTCTTCCACAAGATATAATCCAATTCTAAATGATAGAGAGGACTCGTGTGAATCTATTTTAAGTAAATGAATATCGTTTTCAAGGAATTTATCAATTATTTTTTTTAATTTAATTTTTAATTCTTCTATTTCATTAATCAAACTGTTTTCACCAAAATATTAATTAATATCGGACATTTTTTGAGGTAAATTTATTTAAATAAATAATCATTTGAATAAAAATTAAAAAAAAATTAAAATTCTTCTGGATGAATAATAATAGTAGTATTACCTTTTTTTATTTCTATTCTTTTTGATACCTTTTCTTTGAACATACTCAAAATTTTCTCATGTTTCTTTTTTAATTCTTCATTATTACTCTTTTCTACATCTAATTCTTCTCCTTCTTTAAGCCAATATATTAATTCCTCTTCTGTAAAAAAGTCTGGTGTTAAGCCATACCCACATTTAGAACACGCTATTTGATATATACTTACAAGTATTGGAACTCTTGTTTTTTTACAATATTTACAATATATTTCATTACAAAATTTTGTTGCGTCTCTAATCAAATAGTAGTCTATTTCTTTTGTTCCATCTGGGCTATACAAACCACCTTTTTGTATATATGATTTCCCTTTATATTCTACATGTGTCTTTAATTCATACCAGTGATCATCATATTGATTATCTTCGATTTTATCTAAATTTATCTTTAATTTTCTCCACATATTTCCAATCATTATAAGAACTTCTGCAATACACTCTAACCCACGGGATTGATTTCCTTTTAGAATTATACTAAGCCCTGCTATGATTGCCGTTCTTACATTATTTATTCCATGAATTAAGCATTTTTCAGAGGAAGTATATCCATATTTATAATAGGCTTCATTATAACCATCCACTCTATCCATCCCTTGTATTGTTTCATAAGCTTTTTCAATTAATTCTTTCATTTCCTTTGTCATTCCACTAAAAACTACCCAAGACTTATCAGCATTTAATTTTTTAGCTAGTTCTTCTATTTCTTCTGTTTCCATTTTATTTCCCCTCATTATCTCCTTTTTCTTCTTATTTTCATAAAAATGGTTTCCATTCTCTTTTATTCTCTAACTCTTCTTCATTTACAATCTGAACAGGATGGCCAGAATGTAATGAATCAAACTTTTCCAATTTTTCTTTATTGATATAATTATCCTCAAGAAGAGGTACATATTCACGGCACATAAAACATACTTTTACTCGCATTAAATTTATACCACCCCTTCTTTAACAATTAAGAATAACTTTCAACTTTCAGTATTGATCTTGTTAAAAATTCAAAAATCTTACCAACATTTTCTCCAGTTTTAGAGGAGCATTCGAAATTCTTAACAATTTTATATTTTTTTGAAATTTTCTCAGCGTATTTTCTGGATATTACTCTTTCTTTATGCAGGTCTAACTTTCCACCAACCATTAATAGAGGAACTTTTTTTTCATCATTAGGTAAATTGTCATTGAATAATGTTAACCATTTCTCCAGGTTATTTATGCTGGAATAATCAGTGATATCATACATAAAAATACCTCCTGATATACCTTTCATAAAAGTGGGGAAAATAAAATCAAACTGAGGTTCACTTCTAAGATTCCAAATTTGAAGTGCAATTTTAGTAGAATTAATTATTAAATTCTTAATCGCAAGATCTATGCATACCGGTGGCTTTACTTCATTTTTTTGAATACCTGCTTGGGTTAATGAAGTTTTTCCAACATTTCTATCTCCAAAAAGACAAATTTTGTAGATTAACTCCTTGCTAAATTCTATCACCATGCCAAGAAACTTTATATTTTTTCAATAGATTCATGATGTTTCTCAACTCCTTATTTTATCCCCAAAAAATAGTTCTATAGAAAACTACATAAAATGCTCTATAAAGTAATAATATAATAAAACTAGTTAATTTTAAATCTTTACTTCAATGTCCAAAATAATCAATTTTAATTAATTTTTGTTAGAAAAAGCGAGGAAAAGAGAATCAAAAGTAATTAAACAGACAAAATTTAAATTTTTATTATTTTCCTAAATTCTTTTATGAGGAGAAGGGAAAAGATTTACTTTTAAATGTTTATTTTTATAATAAAGTGAAATCATTTAAATAATAATTTGAATAAAAATTTAGTAACCTAAATTCTGACCTAAAGAGAAGGGAAGAGAAAAGAAATCTGAGCAATTATAAAAAAATCAGGGAGAGATTAAACTCAATAAAGTTTAAAGGGCGAAATCCAATGATAGCTCAAATTATCTTTGTATAAATTTCCCTTCCCTATTTTTATAGATACATTCAATATTAAAGCATTTTCATTTTGTGGATATATCTCAATGAATTACGATTTTATTCTTCCTAGTATATACATTAAGATTATCGAAAAATCAATAATTATTTGGAAACAACCAGAGAAATCTAAATTAACATATATTTAAGTAATTGAGTAAATTTTAACTTTTAATCTTTTTATTTTTTTCTATTTCTTTAGTTGCTTATTCAAATTAAGAGGATATTCTATAAAAGTTTTTAATTCGTCGGCGTAAAACATCCTCAGAATTGAAGTAAAGATATCCCGATTTTCGTGCTTCATAAGGGAGCATTTGTCTAATATTGAAATACCGAGAGGATTCGAAGGCAGAAGGCTTCATTATTAAGTCAGGACGTCCTAATTTATATGCTGTCAGCGCTTTTAACAGTTCTAATATATAAATAGTACAACGAAGTTTTACCGACGCGTCCATTCCTCTTGTATTCATTCGAAAGGCATTGTAGTATGTATTATTATATGAATTTCCTTGCTCAATCATCGGTCGAAAGCTGTAGATCTTGAGAAAATACTCATCCGACCATTCTTTTGGGATGAAATCAGTATTAAAAAAAAATCCTTTTTTTAATTCCCTTATAGGATGGGTTTTCAGATTCTTCCGCGCTCGAATAATGGGTACTAGACCTTTAACTCGGATATTCTCCATGTTTTGCAGAGAATAGGGGCCTGAATCTGCTATGAGCACGCGCCATTTATAGGGAGTAACTGCTAAAAATCCTTCCATTGTTTCTCTAAACGCGAGAATATCGTTCCGGTTTCCCGCAAACATCTTGAAATAAATAGGAAACCAGCGATTAAAACAGTGAGTATATAATATTCCAGGATCATATCCTACCCCCTTTTTTATGCCGTTATGCCGGCAATATCCCGCATCAGGATCAGAATAATCTGAGTGTCCTTTCTCTTTGTTATTGTTACAATTAGATCGTATGAATTGACCATCCCAAATTAGGATTCTTGGAACGATAATACCACAATCAATGCATTCCTTTACCAATAGCTGAAAAAACTCAAAAAGCGCTTCAGACGGGATTCTGGTCATTACATAACTGATATCTTGTGCTTTTGGAAAGAATTTAGGGTTATGAGTAATGCTGAATAAGGGCGGATAAGAAAGAAACCGCCCCATTCTTTCAATTCCAGAGTAATTTTTAAAGCCCAAGTTAATCCGCAGCATTTCATATGCAAGTACATCTTCAATAAACATATCCTTAAATGAAACGCCGTCATCCTCAAGAACTCCTTGTATATCCTGGAAAAAGCTAAAATCGTTAAATTCAAATAGGTTTTCAAAGAATCCACTAAATCCTTTAAGATACCGATGCATATCCCATTCCATTTTTGAGATCACTCCCATACCAAAATCTTCAAAACGAGGGATTTTCACGCGAGGGAACCGATATAAGTATTTATCCTTTAGTTTAGGCTCCCAATCTATGAAATCTTGAATCCTTTTCTGAGATTTAGATAATGTCCTCCTAGTGGATGGTGCTCGCTTCCCCCAAGTGGGATGTATTGGAATCCATCGAAATCTTTTTCGGGCAATTCTGTAATCTTTTGGAACGTTCATGTCGTACTGTTCAATAGATTTTAATCCTGTAAAATCTGTCAATTGTGTTTGGTAAATACTGGGCTTTATTCTGTATAAGATTATTATCATAATGAGCCAATTTTACGATCTATAATAAAACATTAGATAATCGCCTATTTATTCTTTTTGGTTAATATCTAAATCTACAATTGATCATTTATAACTTTCTTCCCTTAGATACTCTTCAATATGAATAGAATCTTAGAGAACTTAACTTTGGTGCTTTGATTTTACACTCGCTTCTCTGGTAATGGAGGTCTCAAATCGCACGACATAAATCTAATAGGTATAGAACTATTATAAAGGAAGTAATTAATACAAGAATAAGTAAAAAAAATAAAAAGATTAAAAGTTAAAATTTACTCAATAAATTTATTTTTAATTTAAAATCATACCAAAATATTTAGCATTTTAATCAGTTCTTTATATCTTGAGCGAAGGGTTACCTCAGTTACCCCAACTAAATTTGCAATCTCTTTCTGTGATATTCGC
>JAHQWI010000157.1 GCA_029856085.1 Promethearchaeia archaeon
TGATATTACAAGTGCTGAAAGAATACTTGGAGTATTTGAAGAAATCCAACCAAATGCGGTTTTTCATCTTGCAGCAGAATCCTTTGTCCCAACTTCTTTTCGAGAACCTGTCAGAGTAAGTCATAATAATATAGTAGGAACTATCAATATCTTTGAAGCTGCGAGAAGATTTGATGATAGTTTAGAGAGTTTACAAGTTGCTTGTAGCAGCGAGCAGTATGGTTTAGTTGATCCCCATGAAGTCCCTGTTGTTGAAGATTTAAAGAAAAATCCATTTCGACCTAGAAGTGTTTATGGTATAACTAAAGTTGCAACAGAACAGATTGCGTGGTTATACCATAACTCATATAATGTTCCCAGTATCATTACTCGAGGATTTAATCACGAAGGTCCACGTAGAGGTATCCAATTTGTAACAAGCGTTATTCATCGGCAAATTGTAGAAATTTTAGAAGGAAAAAGAGATAGAATTATTATTGGAAATCCAAATTCCATTAGAGATTTTACCCATGTAAAAGATACTGTTAATGCATATGTCTTACTCAGCGAAAAAAAGAAATTTGGAGAACCTTATAATGTATGCTCTGGGAAAGGAATAACAATCGCAGATTATGTCAAATTAGCTAAAAAGACCTTTAATATATCAAATAAAGTGTACGTAGATAAGACGCGTATGCGCCCTAGTGAAGTTCCTTTATTAATTGGTATGAATGACAAAATCACAAAGGATACAGGATGGAGACCTGTAAGATCTGTTATTGATATCATAAAGGAAGGTGTTATTTATTTTAAAGAACACCCAGAACAATTAGGTATTGAAGCTCACTAACAACAACTTCTATTAATTAATTTAATTCTGAATGAGTCTATACTATACTCTATTTATACTAAAATTTATTTAACCATTCTTATTATATAGTCTAATGAATAAAGATTTTGAAAAAAAGTCTGTCCTTTTAATAACAATTGATGCATTAAGACCAGATCATTTAAAACTATATAATTATCATAGAAATACATCACCAAATTTAGAAAAATTTGCTCAAAAGGGTACAAATTTTATGAATGCGTTAACTAATGGACCTGAAACCCCTACATCCTTTTCTTCAATCTTTACTTCGATTTTACCTTTTTTAGATGGGGGATATAGTCCTTTACCACCTCAAAAAATACCATTTTCTCAATTGCTAAGAGAAAATAATATTAAAACTTACGCTATTCATAGCAATCCTAATTTGGGAAGCTTTTTTAATTATGATCGAGGATTTGATGTTTTTTTAGATGGAGAACGTTATAAACGAAAATCCAATGGTATTAAAAATATAACAGTTAAACAACAATTAAGTTATTATTTAAAAAAGATATTAGATTCTAAAGATCTTTTTAGAAAATTAATGTTTCGTCTTAGAGGTTTTAATAAATTAAAATCTTGGATGAGAAAGAAGATTCCCTTTATTACTGATATTTTATTGCCCTTTACACCAATTGCTTATAATGCACCTTACATTACTAATAAAGTAATTTCATTTTTATCTAATGCTAAAAAACCTTTCTTTATTTGGGCTCACTATATGGATGTCCATAGTCCTTACAATCCTCCTACACAAAATATATTAAATTTCAGAAAGGAAGATATAAGTATTAGTTACCGAGAATTTTTAACAAAAAAAGTATACTCACGTTCCAAAGATATTCAGATAACTCCAAAAAGGATTGAGGATTTAAAATTACTTTATGATGGGGAAATTAATTTTGTTGATGAATTTCTGGGGAATATGTTTAGATTTTTGAATTCTAAGTTTAAGGATGACTGTTTAATTATTTTGACATCAGATCATGGAGAAAGTTTTTATGAACACGAAAAATTCGGACACCAGGGTAGTGTATATGAAGAAATATTAAAAGTTCCACTTATAATAATTGAAATGGGTAAAAAACCAGTTATTAAAAAAGTCTTTGATGTTGTACAACTAATTGATATTGCCCCCACAATCTTAGATTATTTTGGTATAGAAATACCTGAAAATTTTCAAGGGAGAAATCTTCTACCTCTTTTAAATGGAAAAATATCGCAGAAAGATCCTATTATATTTTCTGAATGTTATCAGAAAAATGGTCTTATGAGAAGAAATCATAAAGAAGGTTTTATTCTTTTATCAATAAGAAAGGGTGAATGGAAATATATTTATAATGAAGAGAAAGAAAAAGAATATCTCTTCAATTTAAATCAAGATCCTGATGAGAAAGAAAATCTAATCAGAGAAAATAAGGTAAAACTAGATGAATTTAGAAAATTAAGAAAGGAACATATTCACAGTGCCTTTACATCAACAGAAGAAAAGTCAAGAATTATGAAAGCAATAAAAAGTTTAAATACTATTAATTTTAAATAGGACTAATTAGATTTTAGTAGAAAATAGTAGCTAAATATTTAATTCATTTTTCTGAATTTTAATTAATTCTGAAATACCTTTTTCCCCTAAGTCAATCACTTCATTTAGTTTGCTTTGACTGAAAGGGGCACCTTCAGCTGTTCCTTGAACTTCAATAATTTCAGAGTCTTCATTCATAACTAAATTAAAATCAACATCAACTTTGGAATCCTCAACATAATTCAAATCCAGTAAGGGTTGACCATTTTTAATACCTATTGAAATTGCCGCCAATACTTTATAATCTGGAAAATCGTAAATTAGTTGTTGGTTATACAGATAATTCATAGCATCAAAAACTGCAATAAAAGCACCAGTTATAGCAGCGCAACGGGTGCCCCCATCTGCTTGTATGACATCGCAATCAACTCTTATTGTTCTTTCACCAAGTTTCTCGTAATTAAAAGCAGCTCGCATACAACGCCCAATTAATCGCTGAATTTCCATAGATCTTCCTCTATTAGTATCTCTCTGATTTCTTACGTGTGTTGCTCTTGGTAACATTGAATATTCAGCAGTAATCCAACCGGTTCCTGTATCCGATAGAAATCTTGGTACTGAATCCATTACTGATGCGGTTACTATAATTTTGGTACTTCCTTGAGATATTAGGACAGAACCTTCTGGATATTTAAGATAATTTCTTTTTATCTTAGTAGTTCTAATTTCATTAAATTTCCGTCCATCAAACCTTATATTCCCTGCCATCTATCAAAGACCTAATATTATTAATCTAATAATCAGTAAAAACTAGAAATCTTTTATGAAAAAAGTATATAATAATATCTTTTGTAAAGTAAAAAAGTTTCTAAAAATAGAAAAAATATCATATTATATTACTTTACCATAGGATAAGATCCTAATATTTTACACCAGATTACATCCTCATTCATTTTTTCAAAAATCTGTACAACTTTCTCTTCATCTTTATTACCCTCAAAATCCATCAGAAAAATGTACTCCCAACGTCCTCTTCTCCTTGGACGAGATTCAATTTTTAATAAATTAATATTTGCATCAGCAAAAATCTTCAATACGCGATATAAAGCTCCTGGAGTATGCTTTGTGACAAAAACCACTGAGGTTTTAATTTTTCCCTCTTTATGATCATTTTCTCTTTTAGAAACTATTAGAAACCTAGTAAAATTTAATGGGTTATCTTCAATATTAGTGCTTAGAACTTTCAAATTATAGATTTGGCTTGAAAATTCAGTTCCTATTGCAGAATACGATTCATCATTTAATTCTTGAACTCTTCGAACTGCTTCAGCCGTTGAATTTACACTAATTAATTTAACATTGGGCAGATTAGTTTTAATCCAGATCCTAGTTTGAGCAAAAGCTTGAGGATGAGAAATTATTGTTTGGATTTTTGATAAATCAGAATTTTTCACAGATATTAGATTTTGAATAATTCTTAACTCAATTTCTCCGTATATGATGAGATTTTTCTCAATTAATAAATCAAGTGTTTCCCTAACCGTGCCTTGAAGGCTATTTTCAATGGGAATGACTCCAAAATCGATTAGACCTTTTTCTACATTTTCGAATATTTCTAGTGAACTACTGGCTGTTATAAATTCTGATCCTGCTTTAGGGAAATATTCTAAAGCTGCTTGATGGGTAAATGTTCCTTTTGGGCCTAAATACCCAACTTTTGTTATCGAACCTTGAATTAACTTACTTGCGCTCATGATTTCTTTCCAAATAGCTTCTATGCTTGAATCTCTGAAAATAGATGACTTATTTTTCAACCTTTCAATAATTTCCTTTTCTCTTTGTGGTTGAAACACCTTCATATCTAATCGATCTTTTAGATCTCCTATCGCAGCTACAATGTTCCCACGTTTGTTTAGGAGTTCTACAATAGTATCATCGATTTTATCGATTTCTTCCCTTAACTTTCTTAATTCTTTTTTCAAATTGTTTTGATTGTTCATATCAGAATATTTAATATAATTGATTTAAAATTATAAATAATTAAAAAATTGTTCAATATTTAGTTCAAATGCCGAAACGGGAAACTCTAATTTAAAATTTAATAAAATTTCTGGATGTAGCTCACCAATTTCACCAATAATCAAATCTTTTAAATAAATTTCCCCATATCGACCATCGATATAACTTGGATTTTTACCAGGTTTTATTTCATAATCATCAAAGTATCCAAGTGAAGTCATTATAAAGTCTAAAGAAGATTTTATTTCAGTATAATCTGCATCTTCATGATAAGAAACAGCAGATAAATGTACTTCTCTTTTAGTTCCTGTTTCTTCTTTTTTTGATAGTAAGATAACATCACCAACTTCAAATATTCTTATAGGTTTTTCTTCAGATCGATTTAAAAGCAAAGTATCCATTAATTTAGGAAGTATCCTTGTTCTAGTTGTATTATACTCTTTAGACACGGGATTAGCAATATCAACAATTTCCCTTATCTCAGATTCTTGTTTCATATAGTTAAATTGCTTTTCTGAACTAGCAAGAATGAAATTTATAACCTCTAAATATCCTGCCCCTATCATAATCTTTCTTATCCTATTTGAATAGTCTTGTATTGGATGATATTGCCCTATACCCCCCACGTGGATTGTAAGAGGTAAATTAAAATAACCATAACCAATAGCACATTCCTCAGTGAAGTCAATTGGATGCATGAGATCCCCCCTATAAGCAGGTACTACAACATCTAAGTGTCCTTTCTTTTTAGATTTTTCTGCATCCATTCTAACTTTTTTAAAACATTTTATCATTTCTGAAGTTGATAAATTCAAACCAATAACACTATTAATATAATCAACATTAACTTCCCATTTTTTTGGTTCTAAATTAGGTGTGATTATTTCACTTTCTCCTTCATAGTTTACTTTAACAGTCTCTAATTTCGCACCCATATCGGCTAATGTAGTAGATAGGATATTTAAAGCTAAGTTTATTGCTTTAAAATCCGTACCAGTTAAATCTAAAAATAAGTTTTTTGTTTCATCTGTTACCGTAGTAAGAACTCCATTTATAACAGGTGGAAAGGACAATACTTCGTTATTACTGTCAAAAATAATTGGATATACTTCTTTACCTTCTAAAATATGAGCATATTCAATACCCTTTTCATGTAATAATAATATCTCTTCTAAATTCATTGGATATCCATCCCCATGTAATGGAACAAAACTAACAGAATCTGGTTTTACAGCAGTATATCTGTAAGGAGGAACAACTTTATCTAAATCGTGTACTCCAATTGCTACTTTTCTTCTATCCCTTCCAACCGCCCAATGTAAATGTTCTTGAATATTCATTAATGTAGCAACTTCATCTTCATCTAAATCAATATCACGAATAATTCCACAGACTATATATGGTCGAACTTTTTTTACGCTGGGATCTACATTCAGGACTATGTCTCCTGAAATAACATCAAAAGATGGGAGGCCTTCCTCAATTTCATAATATCCTTTAAGAGCTCTAGCAATACCTTCAGGGCTAGAGAAATCTGGTCTATTAGGATTATATTCAACTTTTACCTTTTGTTCTTCCTCATTGATATCTTCCAAATCTAGACTAATCCATTGTAGATCATATTCTAATTCTTTCAGATCTAATTTTTTTCCGACTAATCTTTCTAATCTTTCAACTTTTAATTCAATTGTAGGCACATTAATCACCCTATTTAAGATATGATTGTTGTCTTAACCAATTGATTGGGTTAATATAAAAATCTCTAATATCTTTCCGACCGTAATAAAGCATAGCGATTCTTTCAAGACCTTGGCCCCATGCTAAAACACGTGTAGGTTCCTTAATTTCCCATGGATAAGTAACCTCTGGTCTAAATATTCCTGATCCGCCCATTTCTAACCATTCATCCAATTTATCATAATATACAGAAACCTCCATACTAGGCTCCGTATAAGGAAAAAATCCTGGTCTTGTTATGATCTTTTTGAAACCCATTTTTCGATAAAATTCTGATAGTAATCCAATTAAATCACATAGAGTAACATTATCATCAATCACAATTCCTTCTATTTGAGTAAATTCAGCTAGATGTGACTTATCAACTTTTTCATTTCGAAATACTCTATCAACACAAAATACTTTTACTGGCACTTTATCGTTGTTTCTATAAAACTGAGCCAACCTACGCATTGTAGTGGCGGTAGTATGAGTTCTCAAAACTGTTTTCTTAGCAGTATTGATATCCCACTTATGTTCCCATCCAGTAGAACCTGAGACTCCACCATTTTCATGTGTTTCTTGTACAGCTGAAACTCTGTCTTTTTCTGGTAATTTTGCTGTTTTTGGATTATTTAAATAAAACGTATCTTGCATTTCACGAGCGGGATGATCTTGAGGTTGAAATAATGCATCAAAATTATAAAAAGCACTTTCAATAATAGGGCCTCTTATTTCAGTAAAACCCATTGATAAGAAAATTTCTCTTATTTCATTTATTAGATTAATTAAAGGGTGAATCTTTCCCGCTTTTAATAATGGACCAGGTTTGGTAACGTCAAAAGGTTTTAAATCAAAATTTTTCCAGGACCCTGAACTTAACATCTCAGAAGTTATTTTACTTACTTGTGTTAGCTCATTAATCTCCGAAATAGAGATCTTTTTACCTTTTTCAGTTAAATATAGAATACGCTGAGTTTTACGATTCTTTTCTATTAATTTTCTTTTATTTAGAACATCTACTAGCTTTAGGTCATCTTTAGAAAATTTAGAAAAATCAATTGTTAGATTTTCTGCAAATTTTTTTAAAAATTTTTCCAGTTCTGTTGGGGGAAACTCTTCAGCAACTATAAATATCTTGTTTTCCCCTGAAGCTTTGCTTTGACTAATCCATCTATTTTTTTTTAGATTTGAAATTCCAACATAAAAAATGTTTCTATCTAGATTTGATCGTTTCAGCAAGTCATCTAAAGTTATTTCTTTTATTTCATCTTTTATCATTATATTTATTAATTTGCGTTCGGGTAATTCATTTTTCAAATATGCCCTCCCTTCATTATTTAAAGAAATCTGATATATATCTTCTTCTTTAAATCCTCCTAAATTATGTTCAATCAAATCATTCACTGCTGACATAAGAACTATATAATCAATTCCCATTTCTTCAGCGGCTTTAGTAGCTATTACATTAGATCGCTTTTTCTTTAGCAATTTTAAAATTTCTATCGTTTGTTTTTTAAGCTTGATTATCATAACCTTCAGTTGTTACACTTTATTCTTTCGTTATTATTTTTAAAATCTCAAATGTTTATAAATCTTTCGTGAATTAAATCGTTTAATTTTGCTCGATCTTGAATTAGAACAAACATCTAATTTTTTTTTATTTTTTAATAATTTAGCTTTAAGATTTAGTAAATTAAAACTCATCCGCAGCCAAGGGATCAGTCTCTATATTGAATTTTTAATCCCTTGGCAAATCAAAGAAATTAACAAAAAATAGAGCTTGATTGAGACTTATATCTGTATAGACAAGATGGGTTAATGAACACATAAATTTCTCTTCTCAAGCTATAATTACTTTTTAAATAAATATAGAAATAATTGCTAAAAAATTTTTTTATTGCATATTATCTCTTATAGATGTAGAACTAATTTTCTTCTCGTTTTTGTCTTTAATTATAGGAATCACAATAAGAATGAGTGGTTTTAATCCCATTTCTTCTCTGTTATTATTTAACTTTAAAGCATTTTCATATGTTTCTTGGCTTACAATTAATCCCTCATATTCAGGATCTTGAGCATATTTATTCATATCATCCCAATTTTTAATTTCAACAATATTAATCCGATTAATGTTGGCAAAGGTACTAATAAATTCTTTTAAATTTGTTTCTCTTGTGTTATAATCTTCCAATTTTGAAGCAAATTGCTTATTTTCTAAAAGATTCTGAGTGGTTAATCCAATCTCTATATAATCAGAAAGAGATAAAGCAGTTTTTAATAAGAATTTATGTCCTTCATGAAGATGATCGAAAGTTCCCCCTAATCCAAGTTTCTTTAGAATTTGAAAATCACCTTATAGCTTTGAAAAATTTTTATAATTTTTCATTTTTTAGATTTCTGGATTTGTTTCGGCTCTTCTGGGGTTTTACTCGATTCGGTGGGTTTTTTCAATTTAACAGAATAAATTTGCTTAACCTCCATCATATCATCGCATTTAACACATTCATCTATTTTTCGAAAAACAAAATCTCCTTTCTCATAATTTCTAACTTTTGTAAGTCCACATAGATTGCAGATTAAAATCGTCAACGTTTGTCTTATAGGTTCTGATGGTCTTTTTTGCATTTGTATCAACGTTGCACCTAAACAGATTAGCATAAATCCCATTGTCCATCCTGAAACTTCATCAGGAAGAATCCCGGTATAAATAAAAAGTGCTCCTAAAATAATTAAAAATATCGAAAGTAAATTCTTTAGGACGCTTTTGAAAGTAATTCCTTTTTTTAATATTTCCTCGTCGTCTTCTTCTTCTATCATGGAAAATATTCTAATATCTCGTTTTCTATGCTTAATAATCGAAAAGAATAAATAAATTTTGTTATTATAAAACCTTAATAGATAAAAGTATTCAATTTTAAGTTAAGGTATCTAACAAAAATGTTTAGTATTTTTCAATTTGGTGCTGATGGAACTGATCCAGTAAGTTTAGTTATCCAGCTTTTATGGTTTGTTCTTATTTTTGTAAGTATTTTTTATGGACAGAAAATTCAAGGTTGGAAAGCTGCTAAAGAAATACAAGGGGGATTAGAAAAATTAAAAAAATGGAATGATGAATGTAAGGAAATCTTGATTAGTAATTTTAAAGAATTTGCTGATAAAAAGATAAATCAAAAAGATTTAATGCTTCAACTTGAAGATTTCATTACTTTTGTTACAATTGGTCCTGTATCCCTTGATCCCTATGGAATTATTCCAAAGTTTGATCACGTAGTTGATGTTAGAGATGAGAGATTTAAAGAAGAAGTTGGGCTTTTAGCCCCTAATGCAGATACTATTCAAAGATCCAATTTAGAAAATTTATTAGAAGTAACCATGGCAATTGATTTTATATACAGGTTAATTCGGCACTATCTAATCCTTGGAAAGAAATCAAAATCAATGATTTTATTATTACAAATCTCAATGCAATTAGGATTAATATTAAGTATGGCAAAAGCCTATTATTATGCGGCAAAAGCTTTTTCAGAGGGGAGTCCCATTGGAGACGCTCTAGGTCCATTAGTCACTGCTAGCTTCGTAAGGGATGTTTCAGATGGAGAAGTGGAATCAAAAGAAATTGTTAGAGATACTATTGTACAAGAAGTGGATTTTGAAGATCGTAAGATTTTTGTAGTGAGGGCAAAAGGACCTGGTGGAACTGTTGGAAAACCAGGTAAAGCTATTAAGATGTTGATTGATGAGCATGGTGAAGAAATTTCTCGAATAATTATGATTGATGCGGGATTAAAATTAACAGGAGATAAAACTGGATCAATTGCTGTAGGTGTTGGTGCTGCTATTGGAGGACTTGGTATTGAAAAACATTTTATAGAAGAATCTTCAACCGGAAAATCAATTCCAATTGATGCTCTTATTTGTAAGCAATCCTTAGAAGATGCTATTACCACAATGAAAAGACCCATAACCCAAAGTGTGCCAAAATTTATTGAAAAAATAAAGATGGCTCTGAGGAAAAGGACAGAAAAAGGCTCCAAAGTAATTATTGCAGGAATTGGAAACACAATTGGAATAGGTATTTAATTATTTTACTTCTTATTCTGTTTAGTTTTTAATACTTTTTATTTATTTCACTCTTTAAAAACTGATACGTTATAATCTTAATAGAATTTTTATAATCTCCTAAATGAGAAAATAGAAATTGTTTTATAATTAAGCAAATAAGATTACTTAATTGAACTAATTAATAAAATGGAATTAAAGTTAAAAAAAATATAAATTACATGATTTGAGGTGTAAAGAAAATTTACGGATATATGGGTAAAATTTTACGAATTGATTTATCTAGTGGACAAATTACTGAAGAATTTCCTGATGAAGAAACATTAAAAATGTATTTGGGAGGATCAGGCTTAGCTACAAAATATTTAATTGATGAAACATCAAAAGGAATCGATCCATTAGGACCGGAAAATAAACTGATCTTTATGACTGGACCATTAACCGGAACTCCATCACCTAGTACAGGAAGGTATAGCGTAGTTGCAAAATCACCACTTACAGGTTTCTGGGGACAGGCGAATTCTGCTGGTTTTTGGGGTCGAGATTTAAAAAGATCTGGCTTCGATGGGGTAATTTTTGAGGGTATTTCCCCCAAACCAGTATATCTTGTCACTGAAGATGGAAAAGCAGAACTCAGAGATGCATCGCACCTCTGGGGTAAAAATACGTCAGAAACAACAAGGATAATAAGAGAAGAATTAGGTGAAAAATTCAATGTGTCTTGTATTGGTATTGGAGGAGAAAATCTAGTAAAATATGCGGCTGTTATGAATGATTGTGATAAACCTAATTATGGAAGAGCTGCTGGAAGGTGTGGAATGGGTACGGTTATGGGTTCCAAGAAAGTTAAAGCAATAGCATGTAAAGGTAATGCTAAGATTGAAGTAGCAAACCCAGAGGAATATAAAGCAGAAGCTAAACAAAGGTATGATTGGGTAAATCAGAGTATGTTAAAAATGACCCTTGAAGTATTCGGAACTGCTACAATGGTAGATTTGGTGAACATTAAGGGTGGTTTGCCGACGAATAATTGGCAAACCGGAGTTTTTCCTGTCGCAGATAAAATTAATGGTACAGCAATAAATGAAACAATTCTCACGGGGCGTAAACCATGTTTTGCTTGTCCAGTAGCTTGCGGACGTCTTTCCGAAATTAAAGAGGGAAAATATAAAAGCACAGGTGAAGGTCCGGAATATGAATCGCTTGGAGCACTTGGAACAATGTGCGGAGTTGATAATCTAGAAGCAATCACTTTAGCACATTTTCTTTGTAATGAATATGGTCTCGACGTTATATCTGCAGGCAGTACAATTGGATTTGCTATGGAGTGTTATGAGAAAGGGATATTAACTAATGAAGACACCGGTGGTCTTGAATTTAATTTCGGTAACGCAGATCTCGTTATAGATCTTATTGCTAAAATAAGTAAAAGAGAAGGAATTGGGGATCTACTTGCTGAAGGAACAAGGAAAATGGCAGAAAAATTAGGGAAGGATTCTTACAAATTCGCTATGCATGTTAAAGGGTTAGAACTTCCTGCTTATGATAGTCGAGCCGCGAAAATTACAGGATTAGCTTATGCTACAGCAAATCGAGGGGGATGTCATATAACGGGCTATATTGAAGGACCAGCGTTCTTATCGATGCCTTTTATGATTGTAGAAGATGCCATGGTTGGGGATGTTCTTTCAGAAAATCCGGAAGATACTAAGATTGTTAAAGATTTCGAAGATGCGTTTGGTTTATTTGATGCTATTGGAGGTTGTAAATTTATGGGTATGGTTTTAACTTCAGAGGATTGGGCAGCACTAATAGAAAAACTTTTAGGTTATGATTTTACTAAAGAAGATTTTGCTAAAATGGGTGAAAGGCTATATAATTTAGCTAGAATTTATAATATAAGAGAAGGAGTCACTAGAGCTGATGATACGCTTCCACCACGGTTGTTAGAGGATCCTATGCCCGATGGTCCGGCTAAGGGACAAACTGTAGACTTAGATCCTTTATTGGATGCATATTATGAATATCGTGGATGGGATAAAGAGACGGGGAAACCAACTAAGGAGAAATTAAAAGAACTAGGGTTGGAATGGGCGATTAATGAGATATACTAAGTAATACTTCCAGCTTTCTATTAAAAAAAGGTGAAAATGATGGGTGAAGAAAAGAAACTAACTTATGCAGATAAACCATGGCTAAAATCTTATTCTGTAGGACCTTTTAAACTCAAGCATACTATGGAACCGTATCCTAAAATGAATGTTTACAAGTTTCTTGAAGATAGCGCAACAAATTTCCCGGATAATATTGCGTGCGTTTATTTAGATGATGAGATTACCTATAAAGATTTAAAATTAAAGGTTGATAAGTTAGCAAATGCTTTTGTTGACTTGGGTTTGAAAAAGGGAGACACCGTAGCATCAGTCCTTCCATCATGTCTTGAGTTCATTTTAGTAGATTATGCCGCAATGAAAATGGGTGCAATACATGTGCCATTAAGTATTTTACATAAAACCGATGATTTAGTACATGAGTTAAAAGAAAGTAATGCTAAAACGGTAGTATGTTCGTACAGGCGCCTTGAGCGCATCTATGATGCTAAAAATGAAGTCAAAATTGAAACTGTTATTTATACTCCAACAAAATTATTTCCTGATTACAAGCTCCCTGAAATGAAGGATATATCAGAAGAAGGGCATTTTTCTTTGGATGATTTATTAGAGAAATATGATCCACTCGAAAAAGCAATTGAAATAGATCCTGTGGAAGATATAGCTCTTCTACCTTTTACTGGCGGCACAACAGGACTTCCAAAGGGGACAATGATAACTCATTATAACATTACAACTAATGTACTTCAATTAATGCATTGGATGTTGGATCCTATAAAACTCGGGATAATTGGGAAAGCATCTATAGTAATTTGCGTTCCTATTTTTCATGCGTATGGACATTTTACAATACATTCATGTATTTCGATGGGATTAAAAATGTTATTAATGGATCCAAGAGATATGGTAAGGATTGCTGAAGTTATAAAAAAGATTCGCCCCTTTATGGTGATTGGTGTTCCTGCTCATTATATAAGGTTTCTGAAGTTAGATCTTCCTAAAGCCCCCATTTTTTACCTATCTGGAGCGGCACCAATGCCCTCTGATCTTGCTGACCAGTTTGAACAAAAAACAGGCGTTCCGATGAGTGAAGGGTATGGGGCGACAGAAACATGTGCAGCTTCAACTGTTAATATTTCACCACTATCTAAGATTACAGGATTTATGGCTTCGAAGAAAAGTGGTGTTGGTGTACCTTTACCAGACACAGAAGTAAAAATTGTAGATCCAGAAACAAGAGAGGAAATGCCTTTTGGTGAATCCGGTGAGATATGGGTCCGTGGACCACAGGTAATGAGAGGATATTGGCCAACACCTGGTAATGGTTTAACTGATGATGGATGGCTTCCTATGGGTGATATAGGAAGAATGGATGAAGATGGTTATTTCTACATTGAAGATCGTATCAAAGATATGATTAATGTATCAGGAAATAAAGTTTATTCAAGAGTGATTGATGATATTTTATATGAACATCCCGCAGTAAGCGTAGCAGGTGTAATAGGAGTTCCTGATCCAGAACGACCTGGTAGTGAAAGAGTTAAGGCGTTTATAACACTAAATAGAGAATCTGAAGGAAAAGTTACTGAACAGGACATAATCAACTACTTAAAGGATAAAGTTAAACCTTATGCGGTTCCTAAGTATGTGGAGTTTAGGAATGATCTACCTTTGACATTGGCAATGAAACTCTTTAAACGGAAACTCAAAAACGAAGAAATTGCTAAAATGAAAAAAAGAGGAGAAATCAAATAGAAATTGCAGAAAATGAAAATTTATTTTATTATTTCTAATTTTTTTTCCAGTAAAAACTAGAATATTTATAATACTCTTTATTAAATAAAATATACAAATATATAACCTATCTAAAAAATAAGCGAAATTTACTTACCTTAAGTGATAATAATGAAATTTGGAAGTCCAGAATGGGCAACAGCCTATTGTAAGGCCCTTAATGAAAATGAAAATTATAAAGATGCTGCCGGACCTGATGGTTTTCCACCTGATGGTTGGGAAGGTGATTTTCTCTTTATTATTGAGCCTTCGGGAAATTTAGATCATGAAATTAGGATGTTTGTAGGACTTTATCATGGTGAATGTACAGGGGCAAGAATAGTAGGTGAAGGAGAAGAAGTAGACACAGAATATGAATACTCAGGACTATATGACTCATGGGTGCAAGTTTTAAAAAAAGAAATGGATCCAATACGTGGTTTGCTTGCAGGTAAATTTAAACTAAAAGGGGATATGGCTAAAGTTTTAAGAGCTACAAGAGCAGCACAGGAACTTGTTGTTTCCACCACTATGATTGATACTGAATTTTACTAAAATAAAGAAAAATTATTTAATCTTTTTTCCTTTTTTATCGTATCTTAAATACTCTTTTTAATTTGAAATGGATAACCACAAAAGCAACATCTTTGAATTAACGAAAAAACAAGTATTCTTTTTTGACTTAGATGGTACTATATATTTAGGAGATAAATTGTTTAAAGGAGTTCCTGAGTTAATTAAGGCATTGAGAAATCGACAAAAACATTTCTTCTTTCTTTCAAATAACTCAAGTCTTTCAACAGCAAATTATCTCGAGAAACTAAATAAATTTAATCTCAATATTACTAAAGAGAATCTAATTTTGTCTCAACATCCGACAATAGAATATCTAAAAAAAAATAAATTTAAGAAAATTTTCTTATTAGGTACAAAATCACTCAGAGAAGAGTTTAAACAAGAGGGTTTTGAATTAACTGAGCAGAATCCTCAAATAATTGTCCTCGCTTTTGATAAAGAATTAACCTATGATAGGCTAGTAAAAGCTACACATTTACTTTTAAAAAAGGATTTTCCATATATTGCTACACATCTAGATAATAGATGCCCTACTGAAAATGGGTATATTCCAGATGCAGGAGGTATCGCAGCTTTATTATATAAAACAGTAGAAAGGATGCCAAGAGTTTTTGGGAAACCAAATAAAGAAATGGTTTTGTTTAAATTAAATCAATTAGAGATCTCACCTAAAGATGCTGTAATATTTGGTGACAGGCTTTATACAGATATTAAAATGGGTAAAAATGCTGGAATAACAACATGCTGTGTATTATCAGGGGAAGCAACTTTAGATATGATAAAAAGTAGTGAAAATAAACCCGATTTCATAATAAATGGAATTTGGGAGCTTTTAAATGAATTTAATAAAATTTAACTAGCTTACTATAATTCAAAATTTCAATTTTAGTAAGATTTTTTTCATTATTGTAATTATTATATATTGTAAGTTATTATCATAAAAAATAAAAATATGAGATTCTGTTTTAACTTATTAAATCTTAATGATTATAGAGATTTTGGTAAATAAAAAATGACAACTAGTGAAAAAAATAAATTTATTTATGACTTCACCGAAGGAAATAAAGACTTAAAGAATTTGCTTGGAGGAAAAGGTGCAAATCTAGCAGAAATGACTAGATTAGGGCTTAATATTCCACCTGGTTTTACAATAACTACTGAAGCTTGTTTGCTTTATTTTCGCGAACCAGAAGAAGTGATGAAAAAATTAGAACCGGATGTAATGAAGAATTTAAAAGCTCTCGAAGAAAGCACGGGAAAAAAATTTGGTGACACAAAAAATCCTTTGTTAGTGAGTGTCCGAAGTGGTGCTCCAATGTCCATGCCTGGAATGATGGATACTGTTTTGAATCTTGGTTTAAATGATCAAAGTGTTTTAGGTTTAGCTGAACAAACTGAAAATCCTCGCTTTGCTTATGATTCATATCGTAGATTTATCCAAATGTTTGGTGATGTTGTAATGGCTATTGGAGATGATAAATTCGAGAGAATATTAACGAAATATAAGAGATTAATAGGAAGAGATGCTCAAGATACAGATTTAAAAGTTACTGATCTACAAAAAATAATAGCTGATTATAAGGCATTATATGAAAAAGAAATTGGCTCAGCATTTCCTCAAGATCCACTTAAACAATTATTTCTTGCAATAGATGCCGTATTTAAATCTTGGAATAATAGGCGAGCTATTACATATAGAAGAATCAATAATATTCCTAATTTTGGTACTGCTGTAAACATTCAAGCAATGGTGTTTGGTAATAAAGGAGAAAACTCTGCTACAGGTGTCGTGTTTACGAGAGATCCATCAACGGGGGAGAATAAAAAGTTCGGTGAATATTTAACTAATGCTCAAGGAGAGGATGTAGTTGCTGGTATTCGAACTCCAAAAAAATTTGAAGTTATGAAAGAAGAATTCCCAACGATATATACTCAGTTAATAGACACAATGGATAAATTGGAAAAGCATTATAGAGACATGCAAGATATTGAATTTACAATTGAGGACGGAAAATTAAATATTTTACAGACCCGAAATGGTAAGCGCACTCCTTCTGCAGCTGTGAAAATTGCTGTTGATATGGTTAAAGAAGGATTAATTACAAAAGAAGAAGCCATCATGAGTCTGGATCCAAATAAAGTTTCAAAACTATTATTTAAAAGTATAGATGAGAATGCTATTGTCCATGTTTTAGCTCATGGTATTAATGCTTCCCCTGGTGCTGTTTCTGGAATAGCTATTTTTGATCCTGATATTGCAGAGGAATTAGCAAACCAAGGAGAAAATGAAATCATACTTTGTCGACCACAGACAAAACCTGACGATGTCCATGGATTATATGCATCTAGTGGTGTTATAACACAATTCGGTGGAAAAACATCTCATGCTGCTGTCGTTGCCAGAGGTATGGGTAAACCTGCAGTTGTAGGTGCTTCAGATATAGAAATCGATGAAGAAAACAAAGAATTCAGGGTTGGAGATATGGTTATTCAAGAAGGACAATGGATTACAATTGACGGCACGTTGGGACGGATTATAGAAGGAAAAGTACCTCTCGTAGAACCCGAAATTAAAGACGAATTTTTAGAATTATTACAAATAGCAGATGAAATTAAAACCCTCGGTGTTAGAGCTAATGCAGATACTCCTCTTGATGCTCAAAAGGCTTTAGAATTTGGTGCTGAAGGAATAGGACTCTGTCGTACAGAACATATGTTTATGGCACAAGATCGCTTGCCCACAGTTCAAAATATGATATTAGCAAGGACCAAAGAAGTACGGCAAGATGCTCTAAATAAAATTTTACCTTGGCAAAAACAGGATTTTTATGAAATTTTCAAAATAATGGAAGGAAGACCAGTAACAATCAGATTATTAGATCCACCTTTACATGAGTTTCTACCTGAATTATCACTAGTTCAATTGGAAAGACAAGAACTCAAAATGACTAATGCCTTATCAAAATCACTTCTGAATATCAGTCCCTTAGATGAGGAAATTACAAAAAAAAATAAGGTTATCAGCCTAATCCGCTCTCTCTCTGAGGAGAATCCAATGATGGGGCTTCGGGGATGTCGTTTAGGAATTGTATGGCCTGAGATCAATGAAATGCAAGTTAAAGCAATATTTCAAGCAGCCTGCGAACTCAAACTACAAGGAATCAATGTTATGCCTGAGGTTATGATCCCTCTTGTAGGAATGCTCTCTGAATTGCAATACGTGAAAGCACAATTAATGCAGGTCGCATTAGAAACTATTAATGAATATGGTGTAGAACTTAATTATAAATTTGGGACTATGATCGAAATCCCAAGAGCGGCTTTAACGGCTGACGAAATTGCTATTGAGGCAGAATTTTTCTCATTTGGTACTAATGACTTAACACAGATGACTTATGGTTTTTCACGTGATGATGCAGAAGGAAAGTTCTTACCCGTATATTTGAATAAGGAGATATTAGAAGATAATCCATTTGAGATTTTAGATCAAGATGGAGTGGGGCAATTAATGAAGATGGCAATTAAACTTGGGAAGAAGACTCGGGCAGATTTAAAAACCGGAATATGTGGTGAACATGGAGGGGAGCCAAGCTCAATAAAATTCTCGCACGCTATAGGATTGGATTATGTTTCCTGCTCCCCATTTAGAATTCCAGTTGCTCGGATTGCCGCTGCTCAAGCAGTTATCGAAAACAAGAAAGAATAGTTCCTTATTTATTCTATTTCTTTTTGATATATAGTTAAATAAGAATAATCTTATACCAAAACGTTGTATACTCTAAAATTCGAAAAAGTTTTATCGAATTATTTATTTACTAATTTATAAAATTGTTAGGTAATGACTATATGCCTCTAACTTTAGATGAAAAAATTTCTTTATTAAAGGAAGTTGGAGAAGAAATTATTGATTTAGATGAATTAAGAGATTTAATTCAATGGAAGACTGATCATAATGAAGAAATCTATGCTTATGATGGATTTGAACCTTCTGGAATATTACATATTGCTCAAGGACTTTTAAGAGCTATTAATGTTAATAAAATCACAAAAGCAGGAATTAAATTCAAATTTTTAGTTGCTGATTGGCATGCTGCTGCGAATCTAAAATTTGGTGGAGATTTAGAAGTTATTAAAAAAGTAGGAGACTTTTTAATCGAAACATGGAAAGTTTGCAATATGGATTTAAGCAATGTTGAATTTATTTATGCTTCAGATTTAGTTAAAGAACCACCATACTGGCAACAAGTATTGAAGATAGCTATTAATAGTTCTTTAAATAGAGTTAAACGATGTACTCAAATAATGGGGCGAAGTGAGTCAGAGCAACTTGCTGCTTCCCAAATTTTATACCCTTTAATGCAAACAGCAGATATATTTTATCTTCCTACAGATATATGCCAACTAGGATTGGATCAACGAAAAGTAAATATGTTGGCAAGAGAAGTTGCTAAAAAGATAAATAAACCAAAACCAATAGCAATTCATCATCATATGTTAATGGGTTTATATAAACCGCCTTCAACAAACTTAAAAGGAGTAGATAGGACGATAGAGATCAAAATGTCAAAATCAGACCCAGATTCTGCAATTTTTATGTTAGATTCTCCAAATGATGTGAAACGTAAAATAAATAAGGCATATTGTCCTCCAAAACAAATCATTGAAAACCCTGTTTTAGAATATTGTAAATATATTATTTTTGAACTTATCGATGTCTTTAAAGTCAAGAGACCTGAAAAATATGGTGGTGATATTGAATATTCCACTTATGAGGAGCTAGAAAAAGATTACCAGAAAGGGAAGTTTAATCCACCTGATTTGAAACCAGCAGTTATAAAATATTTAAATCAATTTCTAGCACCTGTAATAGAACATTTTGAAAAAGATGTAAATGCACATAAATTATATGAATTTGTTCAAGCAGAATCTAAAAAATATAAAGCTAACTAAACATAAATCAAGGAGTATAGAATTGTCAGATAATCATGTAGTTGATATCTTTTTAAATCCAAAAACTGTAGCGGTAATAGGTGCTTCGAAAAACCAGACGAAAGGGGGTTATCGTATCATAGACAATCTATTAACCAACAATTATAAAGGAAAAATCTTTCCTGTTAATCCCAATTCTGATGGTGAAGTTTTGGGTTTAGAATTTAAGAAATCTATATTAGAAGTTAAAGATGATATAGATTTAGCAATTTTTTATACCCCTAATAGCGTTATTCCGGATATCTTAAAAGAATGTATTAAGAAAAATGTTAAAGGAGCTCTTATTGAAACCGCTGGTTTTGAAGAGGTAGGTGAAAGGGGACTTAAACTTAGGGATAAAATCCTCGAAGTAACAAGTAATTTTTCCAAGATCCGGGTTGTAGGTCCAAATTGTATGGGTCTCACAAAGATTGATGGGGATAGTGATAGTGAAGAAAGAGGAGGTTTTTTTTCAGGTTTCGGTGTTTTTGATAAATATCGACGAGGAAACATCGCAATTATAACTCAATCAGGGATGTTAAATGGAGGATATCTAATGAATCTAATGCGAAATTACCCTGAAGTAGGAATTAGATATTCATGTTCAATAGGTAATAAAATGGATTTAAGTGAAATAGAATTTTTGGAGTACTTTCTTGATGATCCTACCGTTAATGTTATAGTTTTATATCTTGAATCGTTTAAAGATCCTCGGAAATTTATTGAATTATGTAAGAAAACGAAAACAATTCCGAATAAAACGATTATATTATTAAAAGGGGGAACTACAACTTTAGGGCAAAAAGCTTCTTTAAGTCATACAGGTTCGCTAGCAGAAAGCAATCTACTAATCAAAGCTATAATTAGACAATCTGGTGTAATTCAAGCAGAAAATTTGCACGATTTATTTCAATTCGCGAGAACATTTTCAATGATATATAAATCTGGAAAAAAATTACCTATATATGGTAATGTATCTATGATGGCAGGATCTGGTGGAGCTGGCACTATTTCTGCTGATCTAACAATGAAATATGGATTAACCTTTCCAATCATGGGAGAAAAGACATATCAGGTTCTGAAAGATCTCTATCCTGAATGGATGCCTCCAAATCGATTCGCACTTCTAGATTTATGGCCAACATTTGAAAAAGCGATGATGAACAACGTCAGTCAAAAAGATGTAATGACAAAGATTTGGAAGGCAGTATTAGATGATCCTAATATTGAGGGAGTCTTCAATATGATGTTTATGTCAAAGCGGTTTAGTAATAGGTATGATGTTGAAGCAATGACACAGTATAAAACTGATAAAATAATATTTATGTGGATGGTTGGTGATATTCACGGAGTTTTGCCAATGACAAAATTATTTAATAAAAATAATATACCCACCTTTCCGACATTGGAAGAGATGATAAGAAATTTTTCGATATTAGTTCAA
>JAHQWI010000158.1 GCA_029856085.1 Promethearchaeia archaeon
GAATAATAAAAATTGGACTATATATCTTTTAAATATTGTAATATGTGATAATTGAAATTCTTTACTTAGGATTTCATTTTAAAAAAATTTCTTTAAAGAACTAAAAGAATCAATTATTTTAAAGGGACTAATTTCAGATTTATCAGATTCAAAGAATTGTCCCTTACCAGTTCTTACTAAAATCCCCTTAATCCCCGCATTTATTGCTCCTTGAATATCAGATTCAGTATCATCTCCAACTACAAGAACCTCATCTTGCTTTAATTTTATCTTTTTTAATGCTTGTAGGAAATATTCCTTTGATGGTTTACCGAAAATTATTGGTTCAACATTAGCTGCTTTAGCAATCATATGGACAAATGATCCTGTATCTATTACTGGTTCACCTTTACTATCAAGATAATATCTATTACCTTGCGTTCCAAGAAGTTTTGCACCTTTGAATACATATTTAAATGCTTCATTTAAACGGTGCACATCCCAATTGTCATGAAAATCACTTATAATTACAAAATCCGGTATTTCAGAACCTTTTATTTTCGGAAAATCCTCAAATTCCTTCTCAACTTCCACAGTTGTCACAAAAAATGATTTTTTATTTGGGTATTTAGACAAAAACTCTTTTAATGCTATAATTGGCGTAAAGATCTCCTCTTCATCAATAGTGAAACCATATTGCTGTAAAATTTTTAAGACTGTTTTTGGTGATTTACTATCGGTATTTGTGAAAAAAAGGAATTTTAAACCTAACTTTCTTAACCAATCAACTGCTTCAATAACCCCAGGAATTGGAGCTCCTTTAAAGTACAATGTCCCATCAATATCAGATAAGATTCCTTTAATCTCATTAAATTTCCTTATTTTATCCATTATTATTAAACAAAAGAGTATTTTTTTTTAATAACTATTATAAACATAATATTGATCGTGAAAGATTAATTTTTTACGTAAACCTTAAATTTTTTCTATTTTATTTTTTAGACAATTGTAATTGAATTTCAATTACATAACCTTAAATTAATGAGGAGGAAATCACAATGGAAGGTAAAGCATTTCAAGATGTATGGCCGGAATGGGGTTCTTTCTGCTGGGGTTGTGGACGAAATAATGAACATGGTTTGCAGATTAAAAGCTATTGGGAAGGCGACGAGGCTGTATGCACATGGCAACCAAAAAAGTATCATGAAGCCTACATGGGGGCTTTATGTGGTGGGATTATTGCCACTATTATTGATTGTCATTGTACTAATACAGCTATAGCAGCAGCATATAAAGCAGAGGGTAGGGAGATAGGTACTGAACCTATTCTTAGATACGCTACAGGCTCAATCAATATTAAACTACTGCGACCGGCACGAACAAGAAAACCTGTCACTTTACGAGCAAAAGTTAAAGAAATGAAAAAATCGAAAATTACAGTCTCTTGTTCTCTATACTATCAAAATAAATTATGTGCTTCTGGAGAGATTGTTGTAATAAATTTAGGGCGGTGAACTTATAGAATCTTCGTGAAAGCTTCATTTCACGTATTTAAATATACTTCTATATGTTACTCTCAAAATATCTTCATATTATATACTTCTGAAAAAAATGTATTGATATTCAAAATGATGAGTATTCACAGAAATGTGAAAAATTAGTGAGTAAGATATTAATAGCATAATGATTTCAAGAATCTGAATTATGGAAATTAGTAAAAAACTTATAGTAGTTTTAGTTATAACAATAGGAGTTGTGAGTGCGGGTTTAGGTTCTTATTTTGTTATTACCGCTCTATTACCGACCCAAGAATCTCTCGATTCCAAAATACAAAAAGTTATGGATGAATATGATATTCCTTCTTTAGCAGCGGGGATCATAGTTAATGAAAGCCTTATTTGGGTAAATGGTTTCGGTGATCAACCTGATTTGGATACAGTATACATGATAGGATCAATCACCAAAACATTTACAGCAACCGCAATACTTCAGCTTAATGAAAGTAGTTTGCTTAATTTAGATGATGATATTAATAATCATCTCCCTTTTGATGTAAGGCATCCTAATTATCCCGGGGATAACATAACGATTCGCATGCTTTTAACGCACACATCAGGTTTACAGACTAATCTTTATTGGTCTCTTGAATACTATTTTGACAATCAAACTATTGATTGGATAAATGAGAATTTGGATTTGGGGCCCGATATCATTGCCTGGGCACATCGACCTACTCTAGAAGAATTTTTAAATGGTAGTTTAAATCCTAATGGTCCTTATTATAATTCTTATAATTGGTACATGCGACCTGGAATAGAATATCATTATTCTAATGCTGGCTTCCAATTACTTGGGTATTTAGCTGAACAAGTTACAAATCAGTCTCTAATAGATTATCTCCAAGAGAATATTTTTGATCCTTTAAATATGTCAGATAGCGGATATCTCTACACAGATTTTATAGGAAAGCACGCTATTCCTTATGAATGGAAGGATGGTGCTAATTTCGAGTTTCCTCTATACAATATTAATGTAACAGGTGCAGGTTCAATAAGAAGCACGATACCAGATATGGCAAAATATCTGATCACTTATATGAATCAAGGGGAAATAAATGGAACTAAATTATTAGATCCTGAGACTGTAGAACTAATGCATTCTAACCAAGTATTATTTTCAGGAACTTCTGTAGAAGGTTTTGAGTATGAAGGTTATGGACTAGGATGGAATCTCTTTTTAGAAGACATTAAAGGACACGGTGGAGCAACACCAGGATATAGTTCCAATATGGTTTTCAAGAAAACAAATGAGGGGAATTTTGGAGTAATT
>JAHQWI010000159.1 GCA_029856085.1 Promethearchaeia archaeon
GGTTGAGGGAACCTATAAAAACGGTTCTGTAGAATACAGCATAGATTCTGAAGGAATAATTAAAGAAATAAAAATTAGAGAGGGATAAACATGAGTTTTGAATTATTGAGGAAAGAAATTATTGATGCGGGATTGTGTCAAGGATGTGGACTATGTGTTGGTTCCTGTAAACATATAGAAATGGATATTCTGCGCCCAACAATAAAAGATTATTGTATTCTTGAAAGAGATGGACAAGATTGTGGTAAATGCTACCAGAGTTGCCCCCAGGTTATCCAGAAGAAATTTGAGCAAAAACAACCAAAAGCTATTTATTCATTAAGAAGTAAAAACCCTGAAATTTTAGCTAAATCTGCTAATGGTGGCGTTGTTACAACAATAGCTAAGAATTTATTAGAAAGCCAATCGCTTGCCGAAATTGTAATGGTCCAAGACGTTGAGGAAAAACCTCAAGCAAATATTGTTTCTGTTCCTGATGATGTTATACAAAAAGCAGGGGTTGTTTATGGTCGCTCAGGAGTTCTAGAAAAATTAGTAGATTTAGTAGGAGAAACTTTCGAGCCAGTAGGGATTGTCGGAGTTCCATGTGAAATGCGAGGTGCCGCTGAATTGGAAGATGAAATGAATCGAAATATACTAAAAATTGGCTTATTTTGTAATTCTCATATGCGAACCGAGCAAACTGATAGGGGTTTAGTATGTTCTCCTTGTTGTAGTGGTTGTCCCTCAGGTGTAAACGCCCAAGGTTATATTTCTCTAATAAGACAGGGACATTATCAAGAGGCAGTAGAATTAATTCGAGAGAACAATCCACTTCCTTCCATATGCGGGAGAATTTGTACAAATGAATGCGAACATGCATGTACACTAATTGGAGATGATCATCCTGTAGCAATTCGGGAATTAAAGAAATTTGTTACCGAATGGGAAATTGAGCAATCGAAAGAGAATGCTTCAAAATTTAAGAGTAAAACTAAAAAGAATGCAAAAAAGGTTGCAATTATTGGATCCGGACCAGCTGGATTGACAGCAGGATATTTTTTGAAAGGAATGGGGTATGCACCAACTATTTTTGAAAAAACAGATCAGACAGGGGGAATGCTGAGATTTGGAGTACCACAATTTAGATTACCAAACTATGTATTAGATTATGATGTAAATATGATAAAAAACTCTGGGGTCGAAATTGTTCTTAACACATCATTAGGACCAGAAATGACTATTGACGACTTGAAAAACGATGGATTTGAAGCAATTTTCATAGCTACTGGTCAATATAAACCTCGAACATTACACCTAGAAGGAGAAGATCTTCCTAATGTACATGTTGCAATTAAGTTTCTTATGGATAGAAAATACCGGTACTGGGAAAATAAAGAAGAATTCAAAGGAAAAACGTTAGGGATAATTGGTGGGGGTCCGGTTGCAGTCGATGTTGCCCAAACAGCTCTCAGATTAGGTGCTAGTAAAGTTCACTTTGTTGATATTATGTCTGAAGAACAGCTTGAATTAGTAATAAAAGAAATCCCTGAAAATGAAATTGAATTTATGGAATATCACTTCACTACTTCAACATCTAAAATTACTCAGAGTGATGATGAAAAATTAGTATTAAATTGTTATAAAATTGAATGGGGATCTCTTGATGAAACTGGAAGAAAACCATTAAATAAAGTTAAAAGTTCAGATTATGAAATTCCGATTGATTCTATTGTAATTGCGGTTGGTCAAGCTGTAGATTTTGATCAAATTGATATTGCTACTAACAATAAATTGGAAAAAGAACGCAACAAGATTAGAGTAAATGAAGTCACATTTGAAACAAATATACCAGGGATATTTGCTGGGGGAGATATCATTAATAACTCAAAAGCAGTGGCAATCGCAGCAATCGCACATGGAAAAGAGGCTGCAATTTCAATTGACAGATATCTTAAAGGCGAGAGTTTAATAGATGGAAGGTATAAGCAGGATAAAATGTTTTTTAGAGGTCCTAAGAAACCACCAAAAGATTATTCACCAAAACCAGAAACTTTAAATGATGCTACCGAGGAAATTGCTTGGAGTTTTGAAGAAATCGATCAAATGTTTGATGAAGAAATGGCTCTACAAGAGGCACGTAGGTGTTTGAGCTGTAATCATTTCTGTTCTCACTGTCAGGATTTTCCTGCTATTTATTCTGATTTAACAGCGGGTGAAGTTGGATCTCAAAAAGGGTACACAACTGTGGTAGTATGGACTGATAAAGGGAAGGAGATTGTAGAGACTGCAATAAAAAATGGTTTATTTGAAAAAGGGGAAGTAAACGAGGAAGAATTAAATAAAGCAATTAATCTTAAATCAAAACGAGAGCTCTTAACTTTTGAAAAAACTCCGAGGCAACAGGTTTTAGATTATATTACACTTCAAGGACCAACAACAATTAGCGATATGGCACAAAATTTAAATCTAGAACCCAAAAAAGTACGATATGAAGCCCTTCGATTAACCCAATTAATGCAAGTCGAGATGAAGGTTGATACAGGAATGCAAGAACCAATTTTTACATTAATATGTGAATAAAAATAACAAATAATTATCAAGAGGTTAAAAATTATGAAATTTGATATGGAATTAAATGTTTGTGGCTCTGTATGCCCAGTGCCAGCTTTAAAAACGAAAAAGCAACTTATGAAGATGAGACCCGGCACAGTGTTAAAAGTAATAACAGACTACAAACCAGCAAGCGAATCTGTTCCACGTGATTTAGCTAAAACTAAGCATAAACATTTAGGAACAGAATTCATTGATGACGATGAGCAATGGTATATATATTTTGAAGCAGTAAAATAATAGTTTATTTCTTAAAATTAAGTTTTATTTTATTTTCTTTTTTTCTATTTCTTTCATTTTTTCATTAGATTTAAAATTATAATTAGCTTAATAATATGATAATTGTACACAAATAGTTATAATCCAAATTGGATGAATTTATGCCTCAATCAGAGTCAAATCAATTAATACAAGCTGAAAAGTTCATTGAAGCATGTAAGCTTGATGAAGCTCTTGGAATCTTAAATGATTTGGTACAACTAGAAGGAAATAATATCCAGCAGAAAGTTTCTTATCAGCTTCGTAAAGGCCAAATTCTATTATGGCAGACAAAGTATGAAGAAGCTATTAGGTTGGGTAAGGAAATATTTAAGGAAAATCAAAAATTAAATAAAAATCTCCATTCGGTTGATGGTTTGATTCTTGCTGCCCGTGGCTTAATTGTGGCTGAAAAATTTGACGATGTACTAGTAATTATTGAACAAGCTGAAAGTATTTTAAAATCGATTTCTCAATTATCTCAAAATGACTTAATGCAAAGAAAGGCTCATATAACCGTTTATAGAGGATGGATTTACTTCCAAAAAAGAGAGATAGAGTTGGCACAAAAGTGCATGAAGTGGACCATAGGTTTACAAAAAGAACTTGGTATCACACCTCAAATTGTTCTAGCTCATATAACAATGGCAATGATTATGAATTTTGTTAATAGTGAATTTAATCTTGCTTTGGAATTAGGTTTATGTTATTAATTTTTTAATTATGGCGCTCATAAAACAAAAATTCGAGGAAATCAAGGAATCGAATAATCCAGAGGCAATAAATGACTTTATGATTAAATTAAGTGAAAATCCAAACATTGAACAGGTAAGTTATTTGAAGTATTTCATTGAAAGTTTAGATCCTCAAATATTAGATAAGATAAAACTGAATTTGATATATGCATTGGGTGAAATTGGCAAACTAGCTCCATTACCAGTTGAAAATTTACTGTTCTTGGAAGAGGTATATTATAAATCTGATAGATGGGTGAGAAACGAAATTATTCAAGCGATTGATAAGATCTCTAAAAATACAGAATTGAATGAAAAAACTGTTGAATTAATCAGTAATGCACTAAATGATGAATATTCCGTAATTAATATTAACACTTTGAAATTACTATCAAATTTTAAGAAACTTCCAGATAGTATTTTGAAAAATCTTATTCGTCTTATGAATTCAAAGGATTCAGAGATATTAGAGGGTTGTAGAAGAATCTTAAAAAGAATTCCTCAGCAATCAGATAGAATATTTAATTTATTGAATAGGTCTGATAATTATAAAATTTTAAAGCCAAGAGGAATAAGATCGCTTCTTTTAATACAATTTAAATCCATAATTAATACAGAGTCATTTAGAGAAATGATATTAAACTCTAATTGGGATAAGACAAATAAAGAGAATTATATAAAAGAGATTATTACTTTTGAAAGAATTCTTATGAAGAATTTATGAAATTTTATAATCATTGGTATTTTGCGAGAATAACTTCTAATTCTTCATTTGAAGTAATAATTTCATTGAATATTTTAATGAAATATTTTATTACCTCTCTTGGATTACCTTTTGCTTCTTTAAAAATATACTTTAAAACATCCATATTTAGAGGAAAAAAAGAAGTTGAAAAATGTTTAGAATAATCTTTATATTTAACACTTGCGAAAAAGAGGTCCAAATTATTCTTATAGAATTGAAACATATCTTCTTCAACAAAATCTGACATGATTAGAGGTTTTTTCATCATGAGCAAAAGCTTTCTATTTTTGTTCTCAATTCTTCTTTTAAAATCTTCCAAGTAATCGATTGATTTAAGGGTTATAATTATTCTTAAACCTCTTATTTTATGCAACTCAAGGATCTTGTCTAGTATTTTCTCTGAAGAGTAATTCTCGGGAGATTTTTTAGTTCCAAACCACCTTGGGTCAAATACTTCTTCAATTTCTTCAATTTCTTTGGTTGTATCATAAACAGGATTCCTAATTGAAATGATCCTTTCAAAATCATCAATAAATAGCACACTTTCTTTTTTTAAATTCTCAATTAGGACCTTTAACATCGTAAATGCAATATTCCTTTTTCTTAAATCATGCTTCAGATTTAATCTTGAAAGGTCTCTAACATCCATTAAATCTCCAATTAGCCATCTCTCCGCTTCAATTTTCTTATAAGGATCACATTGATGGGCTGTTATTGCTGTTATCACATCCATCAAGGCACCCTTATCTTCAAATTTTCGCGACCATTTCTTATAAGCTTGATTTTTTACTTTCTCTATATCTGCTATTTGAAAAAAACCAAATTTTCTCTCCCCGGCATCCCATTCATTGCATAATCGTTTCGTCATATTTCTTAAAGGTTCCACTCGTTCCTCAGATTTTTCCCCCAGATTTTCAATAAATTCAGCGTAAGTATTATAATAAAATTTTTTATAGACAGTTTCAAGTGAGATATATACAATGTTATATTTGTATAATTCATGCTTTAGTGCCCAATATAAGTGGGTTTTCCCTAGCCCTACTTCTCCTATTATTGGTAAAATGAAATTCTCATTTCGTTCAATGATATTAGCTATATTCTGTAAAAAATCTTGTCTAGAGTGAACTAATCCAACGTCTTCCTTGATCTCTCCTGTAGACACAAATTTTTTGAAGGGGGACCCAATAAATTTCAATGTGTTGATTAGTTTTTGTTCTTTATTTTCAAATAGAAGCATTTTTATAATTCAAGCCATTCATACTTTCAATTCTTCAATTCCTAAAATAATTATGTATAAAACATTTTTATCATCTACATTAACAAATGTTTCGTAGCTCACTTTAATCTCATCTTTATCGTCTCTTCCTACAATAATACTGTCATAAAAAACAGCATCTCCTATTTCGCTAATTACTACACGATCTGCCATAATAATCCCATTTTCAATTAGAGAAACAGGATTTTTAAGAATCTCCTCTTTAAAGAAATCAAGATGATTAATATGTGATATTGAATCGTTTAAATACAATCCGGCTGTATGTAGTAAACTTATTGTGAAAGGAAAGTCATCTGTAAACTGTTCTTGATTATATTGCTCTATAATATTCTCAGGTATTAAAACAGAGTATTCCAATGGCGTTTCTTCTAAATTTTTCCATATAAAATCAGATTTTTTTGAAAAAGCAGTGATCTTTTCGTTCTTTTCTTCAAATCCAACAATCAATCCCTGGGAAATTGAGATTTCATTAGAATTTGAGATATTAATATTGTCAGAAAAGATAATTTTATCCTCACATTTGGAAATGATTGATCCGGTAAATTTTCCGTCTGATATCTTATTGTTTAATGAATCGTATAGGACAAAATCAGTTAAATTATTCATTTTAGTTGGTTAATCTTCAATTTTATTAGGACTTATTTTATGAGCTTTTCCATGTAATATCATTAATCTTATATAAAAATATTTCCTATATATGTTTTGATAAGTATATCTCAAACGAACCAATAATTCTCATTAAAATGCGTTCCTCAGCTCTATACCAGAAAGTATCAGAGTTAACAAAGTCAGAGTTATTAGAAAGGGCGAGTCAATTTATTTTTTCTACTGGTCTAAATGATGGAGCAGCTAAATTATGTAGAGCGAATATGAAATATGGTCTTTCACAATTTCATCTTATACAAGAAAAGTACGGATTTGAACCGAAGGCAACATTCATTAGTTCACCTGATGAAACTATTTCAAGGAATAAATTTAGATGGAATTCCGGACTAGGTTATGGTGGTCGATTAAATTGGGGAAATGGTAAAGAAAAAATAATTTTTTTAAATACAAAGCCAAACTGTTGTGGAATTCTGGTGGGAGGTTTAGAGGAATTACCCGATCCTTATGATCTAATTAAGAAAATAGATCAAATCAAATCTAGTGAGTTATATTACAATGATATTTTAATAAACTGGGATTATGGAATATCTAACCACTTCATCAATTGTCTTGAAACTAAAAATCTATCTGATCTAGACATCCCACCCTATGTTTTTCTAATCCATGGGAGCGCTCCTGAGTATAGAGACATTAAAGATGATATTGGTCTTTATATAGACAAATCAAAAGCGTTGAAAGAGCTAGCAATTGAAGAGAAAACTAAATTTGGAACACAAAATATCCTACTAGATTCTGATGCTAAATCTTATCTCCGACTTCATGAAAAAGCCTTGGAATTCTCTAATTCGAAAAGAGAATTAATTGCTAACAATCTTTTTGATTATGGGTACAAGATTATATGTAATCAGCCACATCAATTTCTTAAGGATTATAATAATATGTATTTGGGGAGTAATTGTACAGATACTAATAGTAATATTATTAATTCAGATATTTTTCCAACGACACTTAGGGCTGATATTGCCGCTTATTTGTTTAAAGGTAAAAGCAACCTTTCTATTACAACTTTACAGAATTCTAATCTCTTAGAAAGAGCAAAAAAATTTGAAATTCTAGAGTTACTAACAAATGCATGTATTCTTCCGCATGGAGGTGGTTATAGTCTTCCAGATATCGAAGATGTATTAGATGTATTAGACTATAAACATCAAAGGTACTTTGTTACGTCTTTAAAAACAAATATAAGTAGGTTAAAAATAATTAGAGATGCAGGGACATTGCAATTTGAATATAGAGGACGAGATATAATACTGAAAACAATCCAGTTAGATCTTGGAGATATTATCGCTCGTTTAAATCCTTTATTCTCACTTAAATTATAAATTATTTTACATTAGCACCGGCAGGTATATCTTTATCTGGTACTAGAATAGACACAGTATCTTCATAATCTGCTGCTAGGAGCATTCCTTCACTTAAAATACCTCTTAACTTTCTTGGTTCTAAATTTGCTAAAATTGTAATCTTTTTACCAGCTAATTCATCGGCTTTATAATATTCAGCCAATCCTGCTACTATTGTTCTTTTTTCTGTTCCTAAACTTACTGTTAATTTATACAGTTTATCAGCTTTAGGAATTTTTTCAACTTTTTCAACTAATGCTACACGTATATCTAACTTTTGAAAATCATCATAAGAAATCAATTCTTTCTCACCTTCTTTTGGTTTTTTTTCTTTTAATTCTTTATATTCTTTTTTAATTTCCTCAATCTCCAACTTTTGAAAAAGAGGTATAGGTTTCTTAATACTTTGTCCTGCTTTTATAAAATTTTCATTAATACTATCCCATGATGATTCAGTTAATTTTGGAGCGTTTAAATAAGAAAGGATCTTTTCAGAAGTTTCTGGTATGAATGGACTTAATAAAATTGCTAAAGCATAAACTGCTTGAGCACATATATTAAATACATGACCAGCAGCTTTTTTGTCTTTTTTAATTAAATGCCAGGGGGCTTTTTCATTCAAAAATATGTTCCCTTCTTTTCCAAAATTAACTATATCTCTTATTGCTTTTCTTAATTTAAAATTAAGTAGACTTTCTCCTACATCTGGGCTAATATTATTTACTTTTTCTATAAACTTTTTATCAATTTCATCATATTCTATTTTTTCAGGTACTTTACTATTAAATTGCTTTTCTATAAACGTTAAAGTTCGATGGATAAAATTACCAATGTTATCGTTAAGTGTTTTTATATTGTTTTCAAATTCAGACCATAAGAAAGAGGTATCACTCGTTTCTGGACGATTAAATATCAAACTAAATCTCCAATAATCAAGAGGAGCTAATTTTAATGCATCATCAATCCATATCCCAATTCCTCTTGATTTAGAAAACTTCTCATTCTCATACATCAGGAATTCTGTAGATGAGACATTATATGGTAATACAAGTTTATCACTTCCCTTTTTATCTTCATTATAAGCCATTAATAATCCTGGAAATACAATTAAGTGAAATATAATATTATCTTTTCCTATAAAGTAGACCGTTTTTGTATTAGGATCCTTCCAAAAGTAATCAAATTTATCGGACTTATTAATCAGCTTATCTGCCCATTCTTTTACGGCAGTGATGTAGCCTAATACGGCTTCGAACCATACATATATAGTTTTATTTTCAGCACCTTCGAATGGTGCGGGAATTCCCCATTCTAGATCTCGTGTAATTGCTCTTTCAGGCAAACCTTCCGCAATACTGTTTAAACACATTTGTCGCGCGTTAGTAGGGATAATTTCATTTTCATCAATTAATTTATTCAATCTATCCTGTAATTTAGGTAAATCTAAATACCAATGTTTTGTCTTTCTAATTACCGGAGTGTTTTCGCAAATTGCACACCTAGGCCTAATTAATTCTACCGGTGTTAATATCTTCTGGCACTTATCACATTGATCTCCTCTAGCTCCATCATCTTTACAGTGGGGACAAGTCCCTTCTACAAATCTATCAGGCAAGAACAAGTTATCATTTTCACAATAGAGTGATTCAATTTCTTTTTCAGAGATATATCCATTTTTCTGGATATCTAAATACATGTTTTTTACATATTCAATATGAGTTGGATTATGAGTTATTGTATAGTTATCAAAAGATATTTGCCACTTTTCATGCAGATCTTTAATGATCTTATGATATTTAAACGCTAGATCCTCAGCAGGTACCTTTAATCTTTTTGCTTCCACTGAAATTGGTGTTCCATGGGAATCAGATCCAGAAACAAACACTACTTCTTCTCCTTTCATCCTCAGAAATCTTGCAAATACATCTGCTGACAGAGTACTTCCAATTAGATTGCCCAAATGAGGTGTAGCATTCACATAGGGCCATGCAGAAGTTACAATCCATTTACCTTTTGAAATATTCGCTAAATTAATCACCTAATTACACTCGTTTATATATAGAACGAATATTAGCTTAAATATTTTCGACTAAACGAGATATTTTTTATCTTGTTAATAGCAGACTAATCAACAACAATTCTTGCTCCGCAGTATCTACAAGCGTTAATTTCATTTTTCATCTTTTCAAGACATGGCTGATGATAATATGAACCACATTTATCGCATTGGTAAACATGATAATCCCCTAAGAAAATATTATGACAATATGAACATGAAGCATCAATTTGGTCAATATCTTTATCAGGGATAAATAGCATTTTTGACTCTTTTCCTCGTTCTTCTTCTAGTATTCTTATTTCTTGAGATTCTTCATCTTTTTCTTTAACTAACTTTAATGCGGCTCTTGGTAATTCTAATAAAAAGAAGCAAAATGGGCATCGAAATACATTTTCCTTATACTCAGTCTTTTTGGCCCACATTGCAGCACATGATAGATGCATAGCCCTATCACATGAAGGGCAATATCTACCCTCGGTGTAAAATTCAGATCCTGTAGCGGGAGCCTTTACAGAATGACAAATATGACACTTTTCTTGAGTTCTGTTTTTTCCGCTCATCATTAACCTGATTTCTAAGACTGCTGGTTTCCTTAAAGGTAAAGCAATTTCGCTAACCAAAGGTGCCATATTTTCTTTTTTCTCCGGAGAGAAATAATCAGAAGTTGTCCTTACCTCTTTTTTTGAAGCAAATACTTTAATACCATCCAACAGTTCTTTAGAATTATTAAAGTGATCATATTCCCCTCTTGTTAGTTGAGCAATTCTTTTCAATGATAATTTTCCATGTTGTTGAATTCCACCTAATTGACAAGTATCTATATAAACTCCTAATCCCTTAGCAATTTTTATTATTTTTTCTAACCTATTTACGTCAACTTCTAATGTACTATCGGTTATAATGAGAATTCGAGAGGTTTTCCCCCCAATTTTACGCATCTCCTGAACTAAAACTTGTAAAGCAAAAGCTATCCCCTCATGTAATATACCTTTACCAGAAATCTGAATTTTTTTTAGTGATGCAATTAATTTATCAGCGTCAATTGCAAAATCAATTAATCTTTTCGTGATATCTCCAAATGAAATTATTGAAATTCTATCTTTCATATCAATTGATAATTTTGATAGTATGAAATTTCTTACTGTCTGAAGCTCCGCAGCTAATCTACTAGGCTTGAAATCCTTTCTTAGCATGGATCTAGACGTATCAAGTAATATCACTGTATCTTCGATTTTTATATCTGGCAAAGTATCTCTAAAAAGACTTTATTTATCTAAAATTAATAAAATAATAGTAGTAAAATCTTATAAATTTCTATATTCCACAAATCAAGAAAATGAGAAGATTTAATGAATAAAATAATTCAATGTTTTTTTAAAAAACTATAAGCAAACAATGTAAATACCTTTATGGCTTTAATATAGTCTTGAATTTCTATATATTCATTAACTGCATGAGAGGTAGTTGCTAATCCAGGTCCAAATAGTATCGTTGAGGCGCAATAACCGCTATTACGATAATGAGAAGCATCAGCACCTGCTGGAAAGAAGAAGGGAATGAGTTTTTTTTTGTAAATTTTCTCAACAATACTACTAAAATGTTTCAACTCTTTTGAGTTTCTCCAATCTTTCCAATATGATGCCTCAGCATCTTTAAGCACTTCTAAATGTACAAAAATTTCTTCTGGTTTTCCTGTTGACTCATTTTTAATTTCATATCCTAAACCAGTTATAATTTTATTCAATGCTCCCAGAATCATTTCGGTAGTTTGCCCAGGTAATAGCCTGAAATCCATTATCGCCTCGCATAGATCTGGTATAACATTTGGTTTTATTCCTCCTTTAATCATATTTAAACTTGTTACAAATTGAGTGTTGGCTTCAATTATATTTTGTAATAGGGGTTGTTCGCTCAAGATTTTTTCAAAAATTTCTTTACTTGGAAAAGCAATGCTCACGTTTTCCTTTAATTCACTTAAAGACATGGGGGGCTTAGTTTTTGGAAAAAACTCTCCTAACTTGTCTAGATTTTGGATTATCTCACTCATCATATAAATGGCATTTTTTCCGGCAAAAGGTATGGCAGCATGACTGGAAATTCCATTTGTAACTATTTTTATTTCAATTCGTGCTTTTTCCCCTACTATAGAAGCTTTCCCTAGAGGTTTTAGCCCTGTTGGCTCTCCTACTATGACAAAATCACACTTTATTGTGGTTAATTTGTTTTCAACCAGCCATTTCGTTCCTAAAAATCCACCCGTTTCTTCATCGGCTACAGCATTTAAAATCAGATTTCCAGATAATTCTAAATCTAGTCTTTTTAATATCTTTAAGGCAATAACTATAGCCGCTAATCCTCCCTTCATATCTGTGGCACCTCTACCATAAATTCTTTTCCTTTTAACTGTTGCTGAAAAAGGCGGATACTTCCATTCTTCTTCGGAACCTGGAGGAACAACATCCATATGTCCATTATATAGAAGATTCTTACCATCAAAATTATCATTCAATGTTGCCATTAAATTAGCACGATTATCTCCAAATGGAAAAACCTCACAATTAATTTCGGCATGCTTCAAATATTTCTCAATCTTTAATGCCACGTTTTTTTCATTGCCTGGAGGATTTACTGACTCAGTTTGAATTAGCTCTTTTAGAAATTCGATATATTCTTCTCTATTATTTTCAATTTCATTAAGTATTAATTCTTCACCCAATTACATTCCCTCTCTATTAATTCTTGCTGTTTCTATTTATGAAAAATTTGATAGATTAAAATATTTTGTCATATTGTTAATCTATCTGATAAAATTAAAATATTTAGGAAATTTTAATACTTTAAAATTATTTTATAATCAAAAGTTAGGTATTACGGTTATTTTCTTGATTCGACAAAAAAAAGAAATTAAAAGCGTAGCTATTGTCGTAATTTTCATTTCAATAGTTTTGATAAGTAATGTGCAAATTATTAATCGTTCCAATCTTTTAAAAGAAAACTTAGTTGATGATAACCAATTAGAAGAATTACCAAATAGTGCTAATCTCGAAATAGATGAGTATATCACGGGTTTTGGTGTTGATCAAGATGTAAGAATTTACGTGAATAACGAATCTGAAAATCTCAACGATAATCAGGGCTTTTTCGAAATGCCTTCAATTACTTCAGATGATATGTATCTCACTTATGGAGATTTTAACTTCACGTTTCAAAATAACTTTACCACGGAATATGTTCTTGAAGATGATGATGCGCTTTATGCAGAAAATTTTATCTCTTTTGATTATGACAAGGATTATTCAGGAGTTACTTTTCATGATAACTATTCTGTATATGACGGATCTCCCTTTGAAATGATGGATGGAGATACTGATTCTTATGTTGAAATTACTGCTAATGAAGGCATCCTAAATTTTACTGTTAGGGCTAATTTCACAGATACAAAATTTACTGATTTAGGTGTAATCAATGGTAAGGTTGAATTTAATCGATCTAAAATTTTAGCTTTAATTTCATCTTTACTTCTCAGAATTTATGACAATGCGAATTTAACAGTAAGGATAAAAGATTTTTCGCAATCTACTTGGAAAGAGGTAATATCTAATCTCCCTATTAACAGTAGTTTAAATAAGCAAGAACTAAACGAGCATTTCATTAATGAAAACTTAAATTTCATTGATCTAACAAGTATTTGTTATATTCAGTTTATTTTTAAAGGAGAGGATCAAAGTCCATTTAACACAAGGTTATATGAATTTGACATGCAATCTACTTATGCATTCGACTTTCCTATAACTGATCAAGAGTACGTTGCATTAGAATTTGACTTAAAGGGAGCACAATCAACCGTTAATGGATTCTATGCCTGGATAAGAACATTGAATCTTACCGCGGCAGCAAGCACCCAGTTAAATATTACTTTATACCGATCAAACGCCACAGTATTTCGTACAGATGATAATTTAAGGAAATTGAAAATGAGTCCAGACTATAATGAAATGCTCGATACTCGACTGGTTAGCTATACTAATGATCAATTATCTTATTTTGAATTTAATATTGCTAACACTCAAGATTTAAACCTCTCAAACTATTTTGTTGTTATAAAATCGGATAATTCAAAACAAGTGTACAGCTTGGTTACAATACCCTATTATGATTACGGAGAAGCTGATGGAAGAACTGAGCATCAATTAAGTATTACGGAAGACAATGGTGTTAAATGGAAAATCTCTAAAAAAGTAGTAGAAACAGATTACCAGGATTACAATAACTATCATTTAGATGCTAGTTCTTTTAAATTGAACGTTACTAGAGGTTATATGCCATCTGATTTTATTTTCAATGACAATAATACATTAAGGATTCAAGATATGACAATAGATAATTTAGAAATTAGTTCATACCCATTTAATGAAAGTTCTTATTTAACATGGGGTTTAGGAAGATGGAATCATACATTTGCAACCGTAATTGAAGATACTCCTTCTGATGAATTCCAAGTTTACTTAAATTGGAACAGAAGTATTATAAAAGGTTTTAAATTTAACGTTAGTTATTCTGTAAATGCATATTGGATTGACGGTGCTGTAGCCTATTATAATGCAACTTATAATAATAACCCGGAATGGGCATTGAACTTCGATTTTAATAAAACAGATCCGAACTTTGATAATTGGGATTATATTGAATTTTGGTACATATACCCCAATTTTATGAGTGCTCATAATTTAACAAACCCAGACCCAGAAAATAAAGAGTTTCTTTGGCAATTAGATGAGGAATCAATTGTGACAGATATCCCAAGTAATTTAAAATTAGTAATTAATAAGACTTTTTCAAGCCTTGAAGGAATATATACACTTAATTTAACCAGTTATAATTTCATTGATGAAATGCATAGTTATATTAATTATTATGGAAATTTGTGGGAAACAAATGGCTTCATGTATGGAGATAATATTTCTATTAGTGTAGATATACAAGATCATAATTTTAATGCACCTCTGAGCGGTGATGTAAATGCTACTCTTTTTTATCCAAATGGTACAAGATATCCAAAACCAGATTCAATATCATCATCTGGAATTGTTGGTGAATCTGTATTATCTTATGATTTCAATAACAACACCATTCTAGATATAACAAAAGATCTTTCTGAATTTGGGGAATATGAGTTAGGGTTCTTTTGGTCCAATGGTTCTGCTATAGGATGTAAAAAATTGACTATATATATAGACGTGTATGATCTTGAATTATATAATTGTACATATTTATCAAATTTAGATAGTAATGTTCTTATTGGGGAATTAAATAATAAAGTCTTTCAAGACTACACAATATTAATTGCTTCTATAAATGATACTACTGGGATTTCTACACCGAACTTTTATCCTATAAATAATTCAGATTTAAACCAAGCATATTCTTATGAAATAGGAGGACAAGAACTATCCATTCTAATGAACTCTTTTTTACAAAGTGAAGATATTTTAAACCCAAACGAAATAGTTAACTTTAAAACCAACGTTCAAAATATACATCCCTTTATCCCTGTTGACGTAACAGTTAATATTAAATTAGTTTCATATGTTAATGAAGATTGGATTATAGCTGAAAATACTTCACCAACTATTAATCTAAATTTTTCAGGAGCTCCTGATAATACCTATGATTTCGACGTTAACCTTACAATCCCAAATTTAGATGTGGTTACAAATATTTGGGAAGGTTTAAACGCACCTATAAGGTTAGGAGGAGTGAAAACAATAGTTACTTTATCGATCGATGATATTGAAGTCGGAGTATTTGAAAGTGCCGATTTTTCACTGTTAAGCAACGAAACGAGTAATGATTATGAAGGGTATATTCTTGGTTTAACAGTAACAGAAGAAATGACGAGTAGAAGTCTATTATATGAATTTGAAAGAGATGAATGTCTTTACTATCCTGATAATACTTCATTTTTAGTTAACATAATCGATGAAAATTATGTTAGCAGTTATAAACAGTTCGATGAGAAGTTTTCATTAAATCTTAATAGTAAATTCACTGATATAACTATAACTCCAGAATATCCTAGGACTGGTGAGATTATTAATGTTAGTTCAATCTTAACAACAGAATTTGGAGATGAATTACCAGCTAAAAATGTCACTTGTGAGTATTATAATTCTAGTAGATCTTGGGTGAATTTTGGTTCAGATTTTACGGATGATAATGGTTCTGTTGCATTTTTAATAAATACGGCAGCTATAGATTTTGATGAAGAAGAAAACCTAATTTTAAGATTATCTTGGGATGGTGATATAATAAATGGGGTTTCAAAGAATATAACGATTGAACTAATCCAAGAGATAAACAATTTTTCAATTTCGATTAAGCAAAATGATATATTTATCTACAAAAGTAAACTTACAACGCTGAAAATTACGATAAATAACTTTGGGGACTCAAACTTGAGATTTTTTAATATTTCTGTTAATATTGAGGGTGCTTTACCATATTCGATCGTAGAAATAAATAATATTAAACTGAATAAGCTTTCGCCAGATGAAAGTACAGAAATCACAATTGAAATTGAGATTCCTCAAATTGATAGGTTTGAAATGAATTTTTCAATTACAGCTCAGAATATTCTAACAGGTGAAAATATCACCGTTTCGGAACACTCCTCTTTTAAAGTATTCGATACCCCGTTGTCCGATTATTTTTTCAAACTATTTATGTTTATCATGATAGCAATCTTTGCTTTGGTTTGGATTTTAGGTATAATTTATGCACTCAAAGTTAGAAAAAGAATCGAAGAACCTGTTGAAGAAATCGAAAGAAGACCAAGAAAAGGGAAATATGTGATGGTCTCTGAACTTAAGAAACCAGAACCACCTAAAAAAGCACCTAAAAAGAAAGAAGAAGCTAAACCAGAAAAAAAGACAGATTTAGATTCCTTATTAGAAGAAAGAGGTTTATCTGATAAGAAGAAAAAACCAAAGAAATAAACGACTTCTAAAACAATTTCTTTTTTTATTACTTTTGAAAAGGAGAAAATAAAATTATAAGTTAGATATTGATATTAAGTTTCTTTTCAAAAGCGCAAGGGAACTCCTCCCGTCTGAACCGGCTAAAGCGATTAAAATGTTTTTTGCAGAACCTACCAGAACAGCAAATCCATTTTCTAATTCAATAGTTGTTGTTTTTAAGCCACCTTTACCAATATCTTTTCCAAGATTGTTTGAATCCTTAATAATAGCAGCACATGCCTTAGCTATTTTTCCATGATCTATATCAGTTATTGTTTGACCTATCAATACTTTTCCATTTGCATCGGCAGCTATCAAACCCTCACATTCAGGAACGATATCCATGAGTTCTGCCAATTTCCCTTCTAGAACTTTTTTATCAACCATTTTTTTTGTCAATCCTTATAAAATAATTTGAATAGTTTTGAAATTTGAAGTTGGTTTAAGAAATTATATCGTTTTAGCAATTTAAATTTATCAACTAATTAAAAAGAGATATTTTATTTTGAAATGCTTTAAATGTTATCTATACATAAATATTACTTTAAAAAACCTAAAACAACATAGAATTCTTTTATGAAATTTTTTATCCTTAGATATTTTGAAAACCAACTACATATATTCTGTCCTAATGATTTTGTCTTATTCTTAAATTCTTTTCTTATTACTGGTTAACTATATTAGATGAAATATGATAAAAAAAAAGATGTTAACAATTTTTGGATAATTTCTGATTATTTCACCATAAATTTATGGTTGATTATTCTGGTGGGGTCATTCCAATCGCTGCAAAAGCTTCGACTCCTGTTGCCCATACTTCCAATGAATATTTATAACCCACGATGGTATTGTACTCCACCAGATATTTTTGATTCCATGCTATAGCTTCTTCAAGTTTACCTTCCTTCACTTCTGAAATACTCATGTTTACTATACCTTTATCACTTCCTCTTACAGCATTTGGTACAACTTGTTCTCCTAAAGAAGGCTGAGGAGGATATTTTGGAAACAATTCAACAGCTTTATCCACAACCTCCTTGGTTTTATCAGGCGGCCATCATGTTGTTATAACAATATATGGCATGTTTTTTACCTCTTAATTGATTTTGATTTTAAATAGAATTTGTTTAGTTTTGTTAGATTTCGATGTAATTAATAGGAAGTAGTAGTAATATTTAATATTTACATTTTTGTAACAGCATAATTTTCTCTTAAAATGTTATCTATACATAAATACTACTTTAAAAAAAGGAAAATTGAAAAAATAACAATTAATAAGAATTATTTCAGAATAATTAAAATCAGATTCTCTTCAAGAGCAACCATAGTTTCACCTTTAGAGGTTTCTAATCTTATAAAGCTTAGATCTCCTTCTTTTAACGCCTCAACGACCTGTTTTCCTTTCCCGATGAGTGATGTTACATAAGCAGCAATCTCTTCACTGAGTTCTATCTCCATATTTGAATCGATTGGTAAACCACTGGAATCACAGATAATCACTCCACGAATACCTTCACGTTCCTCGAAACGACGGATTATATTCTTCACTTCTTGGCGATTAATCAATTTCAATTACACCTTAAGGAATATATTCTAAATTTTTATAATAATATAACCTTAATATACCTTTAATAATTTATCCCTAACTATAACTATTAATTTATCTATAACTCTTTTAAGTATTTTACAATAATGTGATATTAACATTGACAATTCAACATATAACATTAATTTAAATTAAATTCTGGTCTGTTTACATTTTAAAGCGATTTTCATTTATTACTGAATGAAACAGTTTCAGGTGATTACTGTATGACTCTATGAAATCCTGACTAGGTAATCCCGGCGGGAATTTACCCTGTTCTTGCAGGCGGCGCATCATCTCATCACGAACGAGTATGTGGAGGTAAGATAGGCCCATACGTATGAAGCCGGGACGGTTATCAGTTAATAGATTAACATCGAGGGTGTCTGCATATTGAAAATAGATGTCGGCTATTTTTTCACTGGCTTTCACGAACAATTTTCATACTTTTTTATTATAAATATTATACTTGCTATTCCCACTCAGAATATATTAATTTCAGTCTTTTAAAGAAAATATTCTCTATAGGGATTTTGTTTCCTCTCTTCTCCCACAGAGGTAATATCGCCGGAGTAGGAATGACCTGAAAATATAAGAAAATTATCTGTGATTTCAGGATTATACATGATTTTATTTTTAATAGATGAAAATAGCTGATTTGAGTTTCCTCCTCCAAAATCCGATCTTCCTATACCACGACAGAAAATTAAATCACCAGTAAAGATGATTCCATCAATCTTTTCACCATTGAATTCTTTTGGGTCTTTTGAATAATAACACAGGGAATCCGGAGCATGTCCGGGTGTTTCTAATATATGTAAAGTATATTCCCCAACATTTATAGTATCGCCTTCGTTCAACCCTCCTCTATTAATTATGCTACCATTAAATCTTCTGGAGTTTTCATGAAACATAATAGGAATATCATAATAATTAGATACTACTGCAGCTGCACCTACATGATCCCCATGCCCATGAGTAACAAGAACTGCGATTGGTTTAACTTCCATTTTATCAACTGTATTAATTATCTTCTCTGCTTCAGCTCCAGGATCGATAATTACAACTTCTTTTGTGTTTGATGATCCAAAAATATACGTATTAACAATATAAGATCCGACAACTAGTTTTTTTAAAATCACATTAAATCTACTCCTTTCAAAAATTAGAAGATTTTAAAGAAAATAATTTTTAAACATATTCATTTTTCTTTCTTCTCCAACACTGGTACTACCCATATGACCAGCAAATATTAGGAAATTATCTGTTATATCAGGATTATTCATGATTTTATTTTTAATTGAGGAAAATAATACATTGGAATTACCTCCTCCAATATCCGATCTTCCAATACTTCTCCTAAAAATTAAATCCCCTGAGAAAATAATTCCATCAATATTCTGTCCCTCATATTCCTTCACAGCTTTTGTATAGAAACATAAGGAACCGGGAGAATGTCCAGGAGTCTCTAATACGTGTAATGTAATTTCACCGATGGAGATAGAATCTCCTTCATTCAGCCAGTTATCCGCTTTTTTATGACTATATATTCCAGAATCGTACTCTTTTTTGTTATACATTAAAGGAATGTCAAAGTGTCGTTTAATTTTTCCAAGACCCCCGGTGTGATCAAAATGACCATGTGTTAATAAAATCCTAATTGGTTTTACCCCTAGTTCTTCAACAGATTGAATAATCCTACTTGGGTCTCCACCTGGATCGATAATAACGACTTCTTTAGTTGAGGATGAACCAAAAATATATGAATTTGTGCCCAGAGGTCCTACAACTAGTTTTTTTATTATCAAATGAAACTACTCTTTTAATAAAATAAGAAGTAAAAATAAAATATGGTTTTATTTTTTAACTAAATCATTAATTTCATTTAATTTGTTGTATACTTCTAAACCCTTTTCAGTTAATTTAATATGCTTAACTTTGTTATTCTGCTCTATTTCGATAAGCCCTTTTTTGATTAGTTCATCTTTTACTCTAAAAAACGAATTGTAATATGAAAATTTATTCAATTCATTATAAAAAGTATGCTTATCCAACTTATTATTATTCTTCGTGAGTACAAAAAAAGTATCTTTGAAACCCTTCTTTTTTAGCAGCCCAATTAATTCTTCAAATATCATCTTCTTTTTCTATCTCCTATACCTAATTAAAATGTTTATACTAAATTGTAATTGAAAATTAAAAACCACTTAAAAAATCTTTGATCTTAATATTTCTATATTTGGGATTATCTAAATCACGATATAAAAAAAAAAATAAAAAAATAGTTTGACTAGTTTATCCTTATTTTTAATAAGTTTTTTCTTCTTAGTAAAAGAAGAAAACTAATCGCAATTGCGCCCATTACATAATATAAGGAAAATCCAGGAATAGTTCCACCA
>JAHQWI010000160.1 GCA_029856085.1 Promethearchaeia archaeon
ATATGGAATAGATACAGGAATTAATCTTTCTAAATTATATGATTTAAGTAAATATATCGAAAAAGTCTCTGGAGTTCCTTTACCATATAATAAACCTATCGTTGGTAAGAATACTTTTATACATGAAAGTGAGCTTCATGTAATGAGTGCATTAGAAAAAGATAAATTTTGGATGTGTTTTACACCATATCGACCAGAGGTGGTAGGTCAAGAAGAAAAAGTCATATTTGGACCCACTACGCTTCATGGAGATGCAATCAAAATGAAATGTGAACAATTAGGTTTGGTTAATTATGACGTTTATTTAGATGAAATTGTAAGGAACGTTCATTCCATTGTCACTGAGAATAAATTCATTACAGAAGAAGATTTAGAAGATTTGATAAAGAGAATAATTAAATAAAATTTAAACTTTTAAGAACGGAGAAATTAATGTAATTTTAATGTAAAATTTACATATTCTCTATTAGAATAGAAAAACTAGTTTTAAAAGTCTGATCTCTCATTTGTAACTAAAGTTATTTTTTCATTTAAATAAAAAAAAAATTCAAATGAGGATTTTAGGGATGAACTATTTTAAGAATAAAATAATATTGGTGTTTTTCCTAACAGCATTCTTTATTGCCCCTATTTATAGCTCCAGTTTAATTAATTATGAGGGATTATATTCACAGGATAACTCTTATATCCCCCAAACTCAAGCTATCAATCGGACAGGAAAAACATTTAGTAATATTACAAGAATTAACAAAGATTGTTATATAAATAGAGAACAACCGGATTTAAATAATCAACCAGAAATCTACATCCCAAATTATAACATCTCTCATGCTACAATGTCATTTGAAAATATTACTGCTATTAATTATACCCGATATATCGAAGAAGATTTCTCTGAATTTATATTCAGTTCTGAAAATGGACCCACTTATATTTATCAGAAGTTTTCAGTAGAGGTCAATCAATATATCAATAATATTAGTCTTCTAATTCAAGATATCAATAATCCTCTTTCCTTTACAGATGAAAATTCTTGGGAGGTGGCTGTTGTAAATTGTACCAATGATGGTATACCTAATACAGAAGAAGTGCTTAGCATTTTGAAGAAACCTCATCCTCTTGTTTATGCTGCCCATTGGGAAGTCTTTGATTTTAAAAATTCTGGTTCTGGACCTATTTATTTAGATACATCTAAAACTAATATAACTCTCGAAAGTGGAACAGAAAAATATTGGTTTGCATTTAGAATAAAAATACCTCAAGATGATTCACTTACAGGTGGTGGCCCAAAATTTCTTTACTTTAATCCAGATGGAGGAGATGCTAATGATATCGGAGAAGGTGCTACGTTTGCCATATCACCAGATTTCTTTTTTGATGATTACACCGTAAATAACGTAATAACCTCACAGGTTACAAACGGATCTTATCACGATGGAGATCCTGATTCATTTAAAAATATTGATGACGATAGATATCTCGCAGGAGATACTAATAATGTAACCATTGATGTTACATTCGAACTCCAAGAATTAAAGAATTCACGTTATACTTTTTGGGAATTATTTTTGGAAGTCTTTAAACAGGTATCTTTAGGTTCAGGGAAAACTGATTTTAATTGGCTATATGAACATTATAAATATATTTTCAGTTTTGATTTCTATCTTATGGTTAACGTTTCTAATGAATTAATAATAAAAACAGCCAACCTTTCAATATATAACCATAAAGCGATTCTCTTACAAGATAAATGGATACCACTTGAATATGATATTATAGATGAAGATGAAACAACTTTATATTTCTCAATAAGAAACCCAATGGAAAAATATATGATTCTCTATTTTATGGATAATAATCCTCTCGGTAGTGGTAATAATACGCTTAGATTTAAATTCGAATATTTAGGTAATGGGGAGGATTTTAACGTATCTATTAATCAATTTAAAGTCGAAGTAGGAGAACTGGAAAATCTCGATACAATTCAGTCTCATGATCCTTTAGTTCAAGAATTATACTTTTCTAATGATGTAAATATTATTAATGGAACAACCACACCTTTTGGAACCCAAACTATTGAAGCACTTCAATATAATGATGAGGATTACTTTAAAGCGCAAGCTCTTACAAGTAATTTATCTTTTTTCTTTACTTATAATGTCTTAAATGATATTGATAGTGAACTCTGGAATGTTGATTATTACGATTGGATTGCTTCTTATCCAAATCCAATTGTACCCCTAATGGATATAAGACTCACTTCAAATGTTAGCAAACCAGAAAATCTTGAGTTAGCGGCGTTAGCACTTTACAAGGGTGATGCCCAATTTGATATTCTTGATGATAAATCAAATGAAGCTGAGTGGATTTTGATGAGTGGAGCAAGAGAATATGCACATTCGAACGAAACGACAGTAGTACTCCCTCTTGATGCTGGATTTACATGGATCTTCTTAAATATATTAAATGAATCAAACAACAATGAGGCATTTTTTATATTGATTTATAGCACAAATGAATCAGCGGATCATCAATTTAATGTTTCTATTAACGAATTTAGTGTTAACTTTTATATACAAAATGCAATTTCTTCAGATATTTCCTCATCCTTGGGCTTAGGTATCAATAGTAATACATTAACTGCATCTGAAATAGGATTACAAAATTTTGGAGTAGATGTGACTGATAACGGAATTGGGAAGGGAACATGGGAAGCAGATATAGACAATGCTGATTTTTCTCAAGGATTTTTTGAATTCAATGTCACATCAAAGTGGCATTCTATACGGTTTGATGTAAATGGGACTTATGAAATTTTTAAAATAGAGCCCCTCATGGCGTTTATTGAACCTCCTTCCTCTCAATATATGACAGGGACCAGATTTTTTTCCGCTAGAGTGTTCGAACCAGGTGGGAAGCCTTTAGAGAATGTTGAAATAATCTTTGAAATACTAAATGTTAACAATATAACGTTATACGAGACTACTGCTGTAACAAATGATCAGGGAATAGCAACAGCTTCTTTAAAATTCGAAAATACTGGCAGTAAGTTTTCTGTTCGAGCTAGATTTGCTGAAGAGGGGATGTATACTAGTGCAGAAATCGTTTCAGGATATATTAAAGTTGTATCGGAGTTTACACTTTTCATGGATACACTTATGCGTTATTTACCTTATATAATAGTTGGTTTAGCTGCAGCTATAACATTTGTATCAGTAAGACATATTAGACATTCGAGACAGAGGAAAGTTTGGGCAGGAGATGCGAGAGTTTTAGATGATCTATTAAAAATAGCATTTATTATGATAATTGATAAACATGGAGGGGTTTCAATTTATGACAAGCAAATTTCTTTGGAGGGTATTGATTCTGATTTAATTTCAGGGTTTCTACAAGCAATATCACATTTTAGATCAGAGATTAAAAAAGATATAGAAGGGTCTTCAATAGGTAAAGGATTTGAAATGGATTATTATGATTTTAAAATTGTTATCACTGATGGTAATTATGTTCGAGTAGCCTTGATATTAGATGGCATACCTTCTGAAAAATTAAAAGAAAGCCAAATAGCATTTACAGCATCATTTGAGAGAAGATTTGAACCTAATTTGAAGAATTTTATGGGAGATATTACACCGTTCAGAGCAACTGATGATTTAATTGAAAAATTCTTTAATGTTACCTTCGTATATCCACTTCAATTAGGAAAGCATTATGGAGTAGTAAAACTGAAGGGACTAGAAAAAGATCTTACAGAAGTAGCTGAGCAAATACAGAAAGAAAGGAAGTTCTTTTTTGTATCAAGTCTTTTAAATTTTGGTTTGGCAGGGAGAAAAGCTTCTAGAGATGAGATTATTAGCACAATTATCTCGTTAAAAAGAAAAGGACTAATAATACCGGCAGAATTACAGTAAATTTAAAAATAAAATTTTTTTTTACTATTTTTTATTAATGTTGAAAAAGATTACTAATTAGAATTATAGCTTTTTAAGAAAGAGGTTAATTAATATCCTAAATAATGATACGTCTGAAATTTTAAAGCTAATTACTAAATTTATAAAGGGAGAATATAATTCCTCTTTAAAATCAATAAGAAGGAATCCAAGAATTATTCATTACTATAATGAAATTGTGAGGTTTTATAATAAAATTAATTTCATAATTAAGAGAGTTCTGCCTAATTATATCACACCCACCACATCTCAATTAGCACATTTTTTATATGTGACTTATAGAATATTTTGGGAAAGAGCCTCTGATAACACTATCTATAGAGAAATGAAGGGAATTGATAAAAACTTTTTAAAAAACCTAAGGAAATTTTCATGGGAAAAGGCTTTAAAAAGAAAAGATGAGAAAGAGAAGCTAAGTATATGTGAAGCTGTTCCTAGTTTTATGATAAATCATCTTTTACCCGTATTGTCCCTAGATTTTATCAAGGATAATATTCAAGCCATGAATGGTTTAATTGGGAGTGATAGAACCTTTGTCCGAATTAATAGACTGCTGGAGAAGAATCTAGCTCAAAATTTAAACACAGTCATTAAATCTGAATTTGAAAAGGAAAAAATTCCTTTTAATAAAGACCCTCATGTTGTAGATTTACTTACCATTCCAACCTATATGAAAAATAATGTACTAAAAAACCGCATTTATCAAGAAGGCTATCTTATTTTCCAAGATAAGGCTTCTGCTGCTGTAATCGAAGTACTATCTCCTCAGCCAGGAGAATTAATCTGTGATATGTGTGCTGCCCCGGGAATGAAAACGAGTTTAATTGCCCAGAATATGGAAAATAAAGGGCGCATAATAGCAGGAGAATTTCTCAATAAGCGTATAATTATAATGAAAGGTTTACTCAATCATTTGAGCGTGTTAAATACACATATTTTAAACACTGATAGCATAATTTTTCCATTACGATTTGAAAATATCTTTGACCGTATATTGTTAGATGCTCCTTGTACCGGGAATGGCACTTTCTTAATAAATCCCGAACTAAAATGGCGACAAAATGAAAAGTTTTTACATCAAAATACTGTTTTACAAAAGAAATTATTCGAAAATGCTTTAAAACTGTTAAAACCAAATGGAATCCTTGTATATTCTACATGTAGTCTCTATCCAGAAGAAGGAGAATATCTAATCATGAAATTTCAAGATTATTTAGAACCTCAGACCTTACCAAAGTGGTTCTCTCCAAGTTACAATATTGAAGGTTCAGTTTTGCCTGGAACTGGTAGATTATTTCCTTCAATCCATCACACTCAAGGATTTTTCATAGGAAAATTCAAAAAAAAAGAAATATAACATTACTTATTAATAGTTTGTGTTGTGAACAATTTTACATGCCACCAGAAAATAGAAAGTTCATTACTATTGGACAGATTGATGCTACAGGCGTAAGAGGACCTCATGAGAAAGAATTAGAAGATATTAGTAAAGCTAAATTCTCTATCTTCATAAATGTTGATTTAAAAACCCTTGAGGCCATTATTAATAATGATTTAGGGGGAATAATTGAAAACATTGGTTTCAATGAGGATTGGACTATTACTATTGAAATGTTTCCTGAAGTTAACATCCATATGGCCTATTTTTATTTTGGTAATGAATTTGGAGATGGCATTGAAGCAGGATTTAGGTTTTATTTCTCAGGAAGGTATGTTACTTGGGTACCTGGTGAGGACAGTGCAACATTTATCGATATTGTTATGGATTTTATTGAGAGAAAGCTAAAGGGAAAAGAACCATTTGAAAAAAATTATAACTCAAAATCAGATTTGATGCAAAAAGTATTATTACAAAGAGGGAAACCATTCAAATTTTTACAAGAAAAAGATCAGGAAAAACTTGAGAGTTTTCTAGGAGCTAAAGTATGGAAAACTGTTAATGGTTGGCGAATTAAAAAAGAAATATTTCCAGAAATTTTCACAGAAATTATGTGGGATAAAGAAAATGGTTTAGATATAAAATTCCATGGTGAAAAATTAGCAAAAAACTTTGGGAGCTATCATGCAGAATTTATTGGTATATTTGTTTTAAATCATATTCTTCGATTTATTACAGTAAATAACCTAGATAAAGACTTACCTGACATTTGCTATATTATGTTCTCTCGATACTATACAAAAAATATTGGAAAATGGAATCACAGGACAAGATAAAATAGAAGTGGAGAATTTATATCGCTGTCCAAAGTTGAGCTCTCCCTTTTTTTTCCGCACGTTTGATTTTTTTAGAATTCTCTAAATCAGACATAACCTTCCAAATTTGAGAGTTGCTTAATTTAAAGTATCTTCTTAATTCTGGAGTTGACATTTTGACATCTGTTAATAAATTTGGAATCAATCTTTTTATTTCTTCTACGGTATTTTCATCAGAATCTTTAGGACATTCAACTTCTGGTTTTTCTATTATTTCCATCTCTGTAATAATTCTAGATGCTACCTTATTCAATTGTTTAATATTTTCGTCTAGATTTTGAGGTTTCATAAATAAACAGCACAACTCGAGATCTCTTGGAAAAGCTACTATATAGAAGTTATCATATAAGATAGCTCTGGGTTTTTTCCCTGATGCATTTCCACCTCGAAACGCAAGATAAAAATTCATTGCAAAATCATCTAATTTTACCAAATCTTTTTTTTTGTTATATTCCTTTTTCCATTTAAGAAAAGGGCCATCAATCATATCAAATCCAATTAAAGCAGCCCCAAATAATTCCTGTTCATTAAAATTCATTTCTTTAATCCCCTCCTAATTGCTATTTTTTCTAATTCATTTTTTATAATATTCATTAGTTTCAATCTTTCTGCTGGATCTATAGCAGTTAATCCATATGTTTTCACATGTAGAAGATCCTCAACTCTTTTAGCATCCATTCGACCATCCTGCAAATCCTGTTTATTTGCTATTGCTATAATAGGGCATTCTTTACCTATAAAATGACACGCATAATTAATTAAATCTCTTGAGTTTAGTACATTTCGAGGTGTTGAGTCTGTTACTACAAAAATAATATCAGATCCCAGCAAATAATCTTTTGAATAAGCCCTCAAATAACTGTTCTGGCCTCCTAAGTCCCATAATCTTAAAAAATAATCATTAAACTTTATAGACTTTAAATCTAATCCATGTGTTGGAATATAAAATCTATCTAATATATTTTCTGACAGTAGTTTCACTATGGTAGTTTTACCCACTGCTGGAGAACCTATGAGAGTTATCTTTACCAGTTTTTCCAACTCTGTACTTAACATAATAGTAATATCATGACTAAAAATGAGTTATTAAGAAACAATGATTTAAAGAAAAATATGAATCTGGATAATATCGACGTATTACCAACTAGTTTCAAATATTATTGTCCCATTAAGGTTTAAAAACACTATGTTTGTTTTAAAAAGAGCTGTCTCATCCATTTTGGAAGAATAAATCCCCCATACCAAAATAATGCGCTCACAATCAATAATAACCTTGTAAATACTACTGATATTTCATTCAATGGTATTGAAGAGTCCAATAAAGCACCTACTAAAAAAGTAGTATAAGCTACGATTAACAATCTTCCTTTAAGTTTAACTTCAGGATCATCAGATTTCAAGGATAACCGAGCAAATAATACACCACTAAAGACAACTATTAAAACAAAAACTAGTAGAAATATCATTATGAAATGTTTGTAGCTTACGTCAACAGGAGGATTTAATGTGCCAATTAAACTAGGATTTAGGAAAAGCAAACTAAAGAAAATGATTTCAAATACTATACCAACTAAAGTAAATATTAATAATATTAATTTACGTTTTTCAGTAAATAAAAATTCTGTAAACGCTAATAGCCAAAGGGCAATCGCTAGAGGAACAAATATATTTCCTATGAAAAAATAAACACTTGATGTTAATCCCACTCCATTGTTTAGTGATACTAAAAAGGATAAACTCGAAGGCCACCACGGCTCAGATATGAAAATCCAGGTAGCTCCTACTAAAAAATAAATTTTTTCTTTATATTTAAAATACTTAGATAGTATTAGAAAACCAACAAATAAAGAAATGGCGACAAAAATGAAGCTAAAAATCCCACTTATAATATCAAACGGTTCTAATGACATAGCCTAATCAAATTTTCCTTTTTTTGTGTATAAATAAACAATAAGAGAATGAATTATATAAATATTGAATTATATTCAAGATAAAATTTTTAGATATTATAAAGAAAAAATAATAATATAAGGGAAAAAAATGTAGGTATTATTAAACTAAAAGTTAATAAGCTCTGTGAAACTCTAATACCTTCTTTAAGTGTGTCAATAATAGCATTAAAGTATCGTGGATTACCCCAAATCTTAACTTTACGTTCTATAGAGTCACTATAGTAAAACTCAACGGGTTCCATATTATTTTCTGCTTCTTGGATTAAAGAATCTAATTTTATTAAAATTTCATCAATTTTTATTTTATCTCCAATAGGGGAATAACCTCTAGCTGAAAATTGTCTTGCTACAGTATGTGAATCAGAAGTAGTAATTTCTCCTCTTTCTATTCCCCTGTTTTGTAACATATTTAGGACATAAGACCGAATATCTATGAACGCATTATTCCCATCAAAATGAATTAAAGCTGTTGTCTGATCAGTATTGGAATTTTGAAATAAATGGACAACTATGCCACCAAAACCTATTCCATTTTTTTCTGAGTAATTTTTAAATGCACCTTTTGCAACCCCATATAGCATCGGAACCTTTTGAGAATTTTGAACTTTTTTACTTTCAATATAGTTTTGGGTTACATTAAATAAATCTTGAGCTTCAATCGAATCCCTTTTGATTAATATCTCATCGCCAATAATGGCATTATGAGAATCAATAATAATGATATCTTTAAATCCCTTTGAAATAACATATTTTCTTATCCGATCTCCTACACTTGATTCAATATCGTCAGAAGGAAGCGGATGTCTTGTAATAAATATAATTGGGGTATTATCAACTTCAATTCCAATGAGTTTAGCAGAGTTTGAGATCTTTCTCGTAAAATCTTTGACTTCCTTAACCCAATTTATATTTAGGTTATTATTAATAGCATCAATATCTTGTTTTATTCTCTTCATAATGATTTCAACATACCCTTGAGATGTTAAATTTTGAGTATGATCATTAGTCGTGTGATATACAGTGGTTCCTGGGATGTGCTCAAATGCTTTATATATCTGTTCAGGTAAGTCAGAAGAACCACATGTCTTAAATGGACCAAAATGAATATGTGGAACAATGAATAAGCCTTTAATTTCTTTTGATGATGTACTTCGGATAACTAAATACTGAATTCTGACATTAGAGTTTATCCCAACCCTCTCAAAGTAACTTTCTATAAGCTCATCATTCCCCTCTGTCATCATAGAAAGAATAAAAGCTCTAATAAAAGGATAACCACTCATACCGGTTGCTTCCCTATATATATTGCTCACTTGAAACAAACCTCTTCGATATGGGAATGCAAACAACATAGCGCATGCAACAAAAAAGATTATAGCTCTTAAAAAGAAATCACTATCAAACTGTCCCGTATAGAGGCTATAGAGGGTAATAGCAGTTAAGGGTTGTAAGAGTGATAAAATCATGTATCCAGGACGACCTACAGTAGTAAATGAAAAAAAAATGACAAAAGCAACAATATAAGATATAATCGATCCCATTATAAAAAATACTTCTTGATACCAGATGTTTTGGAGTAAAATTGCGACAATTTGGCCAAAAATAAATGTAACTTCAATCATAGCACTAAAATATACGTTCATTTGGATTGACCATCCATTTGGAGGGGCTCGCAATATAGGTGCTTTTTTTGAATAAAATAACATAGAAAAACTAGCACCTAAACCTGAGAGCAGCAAAAATAAACCTACAAACCTAAAGAAATGTAAAAAATCCAAATTATTTATTAAAATATAATTTAATATCAACGACAATAGTCCAAACACAATTGGAGTTCCAAGAAAAGTAGAATAAGCTAACTTTCTTGACTGGAAAAATTCCATATATGAAATTATTCCTGGGATTTGACGACGGGGTTGCTTTTTAATAAACATAAACTTTTAAGCTTATAGTAATTCTTATCTGAGAAAATATATTCTAGAATAAATGAATAAATTGATTATTATATCTTTATCTAAAAAATTATAAATAAAATATTTTTTTATAGAGAGTATGGAAAAATCACAAAGATTAGTTGATCATGCGAATAAACGTTTTTCTGATATTATTTTGGATGGATTCAAACTATTTTTTCAAAATTATGGGATCATAATTTTACCCCTTGCCTTCTTTCAAGTGTTATTAATCATTTTAGATATCTTTATATTAACAGATCTTAAATGGTATATTGACTCCCAAAGTTTAAATTTATCAGATATACTGGAAAAATTCGCTGATGAGGCAACTCTTACTGAAAGTGAATGGAATTTATTAACATCCTTTCTATTCTTGAATATTGGCCTACTATTTCTTGAAAATTTAATTGGGGCAATAGTTATTACATTAGCGATGTGTTCAGTTAGTAACTATATATTAAAAAGGCACCTACACATAGAAACGCGCTTTATACAGTCTTTCAAATCAGCATTTAATAAGAAAATATTTTTAGTTATTTTAATAATAGGGATATGCATACCATTAGGTTCTTTGCTGTTTTTTATTCCTGCCATTATCATATTTGGTTTTTATATTTTCTTGGTCTTTACTTATAATATGGAAGATATTGAAAATCCCATCTCAGAAGCACGGAGTGTCGCAAAGGGAAATTTCTTTAAAATAATTGGTATTTTTGTTTTCAATTTTATCTTTATTTTCATATTTAGCTTTATATTTAATTCGATTATAGATTTATTTTTAGATCCGAGTTCAGATACTTTCTCATATAATTATAATTCATGGTTAGATCCTAGTACGAGAAACTATGGAAAAATTATACTTTATCAGATACTTGTAAACTTAGTTGATATTTTACTTGCTCCATTGTTTATCTGTTTCTTGACTTCTTTATTTACGTCTCTAAAGGCTAAAAAAGATTTAGGTTTTAGCTATCAAAGGCAGGATTTACACGTTAGAGAGAAGTATGAAAAGATATATTCACAACCAATAGGATTAAATCAAAGTACAGATGAGTCTATTGAGGAGGTTTCCACATCAAAATTACAGTTGGAAGGTGAATTTTATTGTCCCTTTTGTGGGTATAGAATAAATATACCTAAGAAATTTTGTTCTAATTGTGGAGAAAGTTTTTCATTTATAGATAAATAAATATGGAGGCATTCATGAAAAATGTATATAAATATCGAGAAAAAGTTTGATATAAAACCCGAGGATATTAAAAATCCGGTGATTTTCGTCGGTTTCCCCGGAATTGCATTAGTTGGGAAGCTAGCCATCACTTCAATAAAGGATTCAATTAAAGCTAAAAAATTTTTAAAAATTCAATATTTCGACTTTCCTGCAAAGTCTGTGGTAGAGGGAGGAGATTTGCAAATACCCACAGCCCAGGTATTTTATAAAACAACAGAACAAGAAGATGGAAACGATTTCTTTATTTTAACTGCTACTTATCAACCACAGACTCCGGAAGGTGTTTTTGAGTTTTCTAAAATATTTTGTGAAGAAATGGATAAGATTACAGGAGGAAAAATCAAAATGTACCTAAGTACAGGAGCAATGATCACTGATATTGTTCATGATACTCCCTTGGTGTATGTATGTGGTACCGATCAAGACCTAGTAAATACTTTCCTTGAATTTGATAATACAAAATTATATGAGGGTGGATATATTTCAGGAGCAAATGGAATAATACCTGCTTATGCTGGTAATAATAATTTTGCCCCAGGAATTTGTTTGTTGGCAGAAACATTACCATTACCTATGATGACTTTAGATCCTCGTTCATCAAAAGCCCTAGTTTCCTTATTGAAAGATTATTTCTCTATAGAGATGGATTTCAGTACACTAAATGAAAAAATTAAGGAAATGGAAAGTGTTTTTGAATCTTTTAAGAAACAAGCTGATCATTTTATGAAACCACCTCAAGATGATAAAGGAGCAGACTCTTATTTTCGCTAATTTCCCATACAATACACTTAGCCCTCTAAGATCCAGTTTTTTTCTTTTTTAACAAATTTAAAATTCATATAAAAATTCAAAATAAATAATATTTAAAAATTAAAATAGAGAATATCTAAATTATGAAGTTTGTAAAACTTTTTGAACCATTAAAAATAAAAGATGTAGAGATTCGAAATAGAATTGTAATGCCCGCTATGGCACTTAATTATTCTCGTGATAGAACGGTAAATGATACAACTCTTGATTTCTATGAAGAAAGGGCTAAAGGTGGAGTCGGACTTATAATTCTCGGAGGATGCGCTGTTGAAGCCAGAGGAGGAGGTCCAACAATGCTGTCGATCGATGATGATAAACATATCCCAAACTATACAAGATTTGCAGAGAGAATGCATAAACATGGAGCAAAAACCATTGTTCAATTATACCATGCAGGAGCATATTCAGGAATGCCAGGTATGGTTTCTTCTTCAGCAGTTATGTCAAATTTAACAAGAGCCGTTCCAAAGGAACTAACAATAGATGAAATAAAAGAAGTTCAAGAAAGTCATGCCTTGGCAGCAGAACGAGTACGAGAAGCAGGTTTTGATGGAGTAGAGTTATTGGGATCAGCCGGATATCTAATTAATCAATTTCTTAGCCCGATGACTAATAAACGGACTGATGAATACGGAGGTTCATTGGAAAACCGTCTTAGATACCCACTAGAATTAATAAATCTGGTACAAGAAAGAGTAGGTAAGGATATTTTAGTAGGAATACGAGTGGCAGGAGATGATTTTGTCCCAGGCTCTAATACATATAAAGAGACTGCTGTTTTTACAAAGCATTATGACAAGGCAGGGATAGATTTTATAAATGTAACTGGAGGATGGCATGAAACGCGAATTCCACAACTCCCTATGATGGTACCCCCAGGAGCATATGTTTACCTAGCAGAAAATGTCAAGAGAAATGTTAATGCTCCAGTATTTTCTGCTAATCGAATTAATGATCCAGTTCTTGCTGAACGAATTTTACGAAATGAATGGGCGGATGCCATCTGTATGGGAAGAGGACTCATCGCAGATCCATATTTACCCAATAAAGCTAAGGAGAATAAAGTATGGGATATTAGAAAGTGTGTTGGTTGCAATCAGGGATGTTTCGATCATATCTTTACCGGTAGGTCAGTTGAATGCATGCGAAATTATATGGCTTCACGTGAAGGTAAAATAGATCTTGATCAAAAAACAAAAACTCCTATGAAAGTAGTGATTATTGGAAGTGGGCCAGCTGGATTGGAGGCTGCTCGTGTTGCAACAATTTTAGGTCATGATGTTACGATTTTTGAGAAAAGAGATGAAATCGGTGGACAAGCAAATGTAGCATGGGTTCCGCCAGGACGAAGAGATATTAGTGAAGTTATTGACTATTACAAGTCTCAAATTAAGCACCATAAGATTGATTTACAACTGGGTACAGAAGCAACTTTAGAAAAAATCAATGAATATAATCCAGATGCAGTTATAATTGCTACAGGAATTAAGTTTGATATTCCTGATATTCCGGGAATTGATGGGAGTCTTGGGAGTAACATTTACTCTGCTATTGATGTCCTTACTGGGGATTATCCTGTTGGCAAAAATGTGGTTGTTGTTGGAGGTGGGTCAGTAGGTATGGAAACAGCGATTTGGGCTGCTGAATTAGGCGCTTTAGACTCAGAAATTGCAAGATTCATTAGCTTCTATGATTTAATTCCTCAAGAAGAAGTTCTTGCTAAATGGCTTAGAGGCAATAGAGATGTAACAATTATCGATAAACTTCCAAAATTAGGGACTAATCTCGGGAGAACCACGCGTGGTTTTATGATTGGTCATACAATGAAATTGGGAATAAAAAGAATTTTGGGTGCGAATATCACAAGATTTGAAGGAAAAACTATGGATTATGAATTAGAAAGTGAGAAGAAATCATTAGAAAATATTGATACGTTTATCTTAGCAACAGGTGCCAAACCAAATACAAATTTGTATGATGCTATTGAAACTACAAACCCCTCATTTAAGATGTATAAAATAGGAGATTGTAAAGAACCAAGAATGATGATGGAAGCAATACATGAAGGATTTGAAACAGCCTATAATCTGGATAAATAACTTTCTACCAATTAAAAAAACAAATACTTACATTTTTTATTATATTTATAAATCTTGATTGATAATATTTAAGAGAAGTTCTTAATAAAAACATTAACCTAACTTAATTGATTCGAAGTGCAAGATACGAGTATCATAAAAAGCACTAAAGTTTTTGAAGAGAAGATTTCTAGCAATCTCGAGGGAATTAATAAGCAATCCCGTAATTACATTAAGGATATAATAACTCTTATTAATAAAGAGATTGGAATCAACAAAATTTTATCAATCCTTTTATTTGGAAGCCAGAGAGCAAAAAGTGAAACTGCTGCTGTTTCCGATTGTGATTTGCTTATAATCTTCAAGAATCGAGTTTCTAACCATCATATCAAAGAGATAGAAAAATATTTCATTGCTTTAGAAATTAAACATAAATTTAGGGAATTCAATAAGAAATTAAGTAAAAAGATATTAGGAGTAATCCAACAAACCACAGGTATTTTTGTCAGCCATTTCTTAACAAAAATTAAATATTGGGAAGAAGCAAATTTTCATAAAATTTTTAGGGTAAATAAAGTATTTTCAGCAGTCTTTGCCCCCAGGAATATTGTTTTAGGGAATGTTTTAACAAATAGCACTACGCTTTATGGCAATGACTTAAAAGATAAAATTAGACCTAAAATTCAAGTTACTTTTATAGAGATGATAAAAAGCATAATCATGAATCTCATGATTTCTTTTTTCTCAATTGTTATATCATTTCGTAAAAAACTTGATCCAACAAAATATCAATTGGAAGCAATAAAGTGGGCTTTAAGAGCTTCTAATTTTTATTGCTTTAGAGACTCTGAATCACTGGAAAAAATCACAGAACGTTTTGTTTCTTTTGAAAAGCCTAGAGCTCAAAAAAATGCTAAAAGATTCTTTACAGATTTTCTGAATTTACGAAAAACTCCTTGTAATGATATGAATTTCATGATTCGGTGTCCATTTCGTATCATCAAAATCCACCTAAAAGCAATTATTGAAAAACAATTAATAAAAAGAAAAAGTATAACAAGAATTTTGCCTCAGCCAGCTATTCCAGATCGTACTTTTCTATTAAGATTTTAAGATAAAATGAAGATAAACTTTAGAGAGAAATTTAAATTATCGTATATGTAATCTTCAAATATAAAAATATAAATATTTTAAAATTTATTTAAAATTGTAATCATAAAAAATTATTTTTAAAAACCGAGGAAATTACCGAAGATATTTTAAACATTAAGGAGATTAACCAGAGAGGTTGAAAGATGGCTGAGCAGATTGATATACGCGAACTCTTCTTCGACATATTAGATATTGTCAAATTTGAGCTCAAGTTCTACCAGGATCGCGAGAGTCCTATGTTCGAACGAATTGTAAAGACTCGTGTGTTCCAAACTAAGCTCCAAAAATTAAAAGACTTCATAATGACATATTTTGATATTCTATATAAAGATGATGTAAGTCCAATAAATAAAGCAGCACTACGTTCACAGTTAGATAATATTGCCAGACTTACAAATTATTATGATGATTTATCGGACTTTTACAAGGATCATACTAAAATTATGATTACTAAAGAAAAATTACTAAGTTTAGTCGAATATTCGCATATTGAGATTTTATTCCTTATTTTCACAAATATCCTAGATTGGGAGCATTATAAGAGCAGTCTCCTCTTTCCAACCAATAAAGATAAAGAAAAATTACTAAAAGAGTTTCTTGCTAAACTCGCATCAAGTGATATTAAAGAAGTGGATGATATTATAGACTTAGAACAAATTATCGATAGTTTTGTTCAAAGTTTAGAAGTTGGTTCTTAAGAATAATTTTTAAACTATATAATTTCAATTTATTTCTTCTTATCTTAAAAAAAGATCTGTTTTAGCTGATAAAAGAAAGATTTATATTAAGAAAAATATGTTAAATTTATAAGAGCAGAGCTACTTCCATTTACTGATAAAATTTAAGCTAATAATACTGCAAGAATTTTTAGAAAGGTGGTGAATAAAATATCAATATCTGTGAAATTATATGGAGAATTGAGAGAAAAAACCTTATATAAGAAAGTTGATGCTGGAATCCCAAATACTCTAATAATCGAGATTCATGAGTTTAGAACCGTATCAGATATCCTTAAACAACTAAGCATCGATGAAAATGAAATAAGTCATATTTTTGTCAATGGGATATATAGTGGAGCGGGAAAAATCGTTAAAGATGGAGATCGCATAGGTATATTCCCGAAAAGGATGGGATTAATGTTTCTGGAGATTACAAGAATTAAATCTATTTATACAAAAATCATACTTCATGAAGAACTAAGGGAATTCGGTCCTACTGAGGCAATAGTAGATTTACCAGAAGGTAGTACAATAAATTCAGTATTAAACAAATACAAACTTTCTAAGAAAAGAGGCATAATAGAAGTTGTAGTTAATGGTAAACCAATCCATGAAGAGGACTATATTATAAAAGATTGGGATAACATAGCGATTTTTCCCTTGTAGTGAGGGTTTTTAGATTCCTGTAATTTGAATTTAAACATAATCTGTAATCATATGATAAAATTTTACTTTTTATCGTAGGAAAAACGGGATAAATACCTTTTATCTCGGGAGAAAAAAGAATATAGATACTTTTAAATTGATGATTCTTTATGTAAAGGCTTAAGACGTAGAGATAATATAGATTTGGGTATAAAATTTATTTATTTTTCTTAAAAATGGAAGATTGTTTCGATAAAATTTTAAAGGCGAGTAGCAATTCCGATGTAACGCAATATAAGGTTATTATTAAGTTAATGAAAGATCTCGAAGATGGAATATCAAACGGTTTAAGAGTTAGAAATTGCTTAATTTTTTTAATCAACCTATGTTTTAAACAAGAATACTGCGATTATACAGATCGTATAGGGAAACAATCCCAAGACCTTTCAGAAGATGAACGAACTCAGATGCTTGATGTTTTAAGGGGGGAGTTCTATAATTAAAATGCATTAAAAAACTGTAAGATCTACATCTTTCCAGTTATCATATTGATTAAATATATCATCTATTTTTTCTAAAGTGTCTATAATTGCATTTTTTGTCTGATCATCTTGTTTAAAAGTATCTACTATCACATCATATAGATCTACTTCATATTCTTGGGTAAGTTCTGAGATTTTCCTTAAATCCTCTTGCTGAATCCCTTTATCTTTTAATTGGTTTAATGCGTATTCAATCTCTTCCTTTAACTTAATAGTTGCATTTAAAGATTTAATACATTTATCATATAATTCTTGTTCCTTATCTCTTATGATAGTCTCATCTTCTGATAATTCTTGGTTTTCTTCTACAATTTCAAGCCTTTCATTTAATAAGTATTTTATACGTTCATAAATTTGAATTGCTTCTGAAATTTTACCTAATCCCTTAATTAAATGCTTTTTACGATTAAGTCGTGCCTCAATAATTTTTAAACTAGCATCTTCATAATACGTTTGAATTTCTCCAAAAGTACTTTTTTCCCATTCGCTAATTCTAATAGAATTTTTACTTAATTCTCTTTTGAGGAGATTCATCTTATCAACTGTCAGATTTGGCTGGTTAAGCTTCTTGAATATATTATCTGTTTCATGTTTAAGTAATAAAACTCTTAAATACATAATGTGTGCTTTTTTTTCTATATTTGTAATACTTCGAGATTCTCCTTCATGTTCACAGAATTTAAATATCTTTAATGCATCCTCAAGTAGTTCCTTGAATTTGGCTTGATTAGTATGTATATAATATCTCGAATCTTGAACTTTTTGAATTGCTCTATCCATTTGGATTTCTAGCTCGAAGATGTAATCGATCAAACTCACTTGCTTTCTTTCTGATAGAATTCTCGATTTATATGTCATATCTTCTTCTACATTTTTACTGGCAAGATACCATAATATTGCTGCCGGAAACCAAAAAAACACAGTAACAAAAAGCATGTTGAAAACACTACCTAGTATCGAAATGAGGGTAAATGATATCAAAAGAGTTATTCCTTTACTTAACTGTTCTGAGAGTTTAAAAAAAGAAGCTGAAGTGCCCTTATGTTCTGGCATATTTACATCAATCATAACGGCATTTCTATTGGCAACCGGTCCTGCCCCCAGCATTGAGGCCACTAAAGCAAATATAAAGAAGATAATATAAGTTGGATATGCAACAAATATCGCTCCAATAGTTCGAAAGATATAGGTCCATAACTGATCTGTGGGGATTGGTATAGGATAAGCAATATTCAATTTACTTGCACTAATAGGTTGCAACGAAAGAAGCAAAATTATTGCAAAAGGAATTGAAAATATTAAACATAAAGTAGCTAATCTAGCCCTATTCTTTTTATTTTTCCGAAATAGGATGTCTCCTAAACGAGCAAACACTGCATTGCCAAGAATATATCCAACACCAATCATACCTGCAAAGATAGTAGCTGTTTGTAGCTGTATTTCATTTGGTATATCATTAAAAAAGTCAGTTATTAACATAGAAGTTGTAAAATACACAAGAACAGTACCGGGTATAATAGAAAAAAAACCCTGAATTATTAAATAGAGATTTGTTTTCTTTCTTAAAATAGCACCTAAATCCTCTTTAGAAATTCGATAACTGTATTCTAAGTCCAGCTCAATTAAATCTAGAAGTTCATCCTCACCTGCTCCTCTTTGAGGGATTTTTACAAAGAAAAGTACAATAATTACTATTACACTGATCACAGCAAGTAAGAGAAATGGAAACCTCCAACTAAAAATTGGACCTAAGAAAGAAGAAAGTCCTTGGCCAGCACCATTGGATATTGAACTTAAAATAGCCAAAGTACCGAACCAACCAGATCTTTCTTCAGCAGGAATCGCATCTGAGATAATAGAATAACCAACGGGTAAAACACATCCTAATCCCGCTCCACTTGATACCCTGGAAATTACTAACATTAAATAAGAATTTGAAAACGCTGTTAAAAGCATCCCAGCTGTCCATAAAAATGCTCCTGCTAGTAATACTTTTCCTCTATCAATTCTGTCCGCCCAATATCCCCAAAGCAAGGCAAAAAATGCACTAATTAATACAAAAAAAGCATCTGGAATTGCAATTAAGGCTTCTGGGATATTAAACTCTTCTCTAATAGCAGCATAGCTAGGTATAAGCATATTAGCACACGCTATTGAAACAAAGAGCAATAGCATTACTAAGATAATCGGTGCAAGATCTTTGAATTTGACAGTTGTAAGTTTATTTCGTCCGATAAAGAATTACCATATTATTTTAATTATAATAAATAGCATTTGAAAGTTAAAAAAACTTACAAACAACTATTGTATTGATAAATAATGGTTCAAGGTTGCTTCTACATGAAGTTCTACAGTGTCAAGCAATCTAATTTTTGTGTCTTTTTGATTTAAAACTAAAGGCAATTCCGTACATCCTAAAATTACTCCATCTACGTCGTATTTATTAATAATCTGAAGTAATATCTTCTTGGATTCCTGTCTATAAAAACCAATCACTAATTCATCAAATATAATCTTATCTATTTCGTCTTGTTCTGCTTCGGAGGGAGTAATTATTTCAATACCTAATTTCTTAGAGTGGATTTGATAAAATGTAGATTGCATTGTAAATTTTATCCCCAACAATAGTAAAGTCTTCATATTTTTACTTTTAGCTTTTTGTATTGTAACCTTCACAATGCTCAGAATTGGTACATTTGATAGTTACTCCAAATCTTCATATACCGCATGTGGAGAATTTGCTGACATGACTATAAAGCTAACTCCAGCATTTTCTAATGATTTAATTCCACTCATTAAATATTCTATATACTTTTCTTTCTCATTGTCGAATTCATAATCAATTACTTTCTGAAAATTCAGACTAAATATTACAACTTCAGGATAATTGTAATCATTATATTTCTCAAAATACTTCTGAAAAATTAAGTCATAATATTTTATGGTGGATTCATAAGACATGCCCCCCAGAATACCGATTCTAATCACTTTTTTTAAACCTCCTATAGGGAAATCACTATTATTTACTAGAAATGAGTATGCAAATAAAAATCAAAGTGAGATAAATTTTAATTAATTTGAACTATTTGTGGGGGTGAAGTATTTTCGTGAAATCATCGGTACAACCTTGAATTTATTCTTCAATTTCGTGAAACCTTGATTTCACGTTAAACCTTATATATAGTTATGATATTTAGGTTTAAAAAAAGAAATTAAACCATAAAGACAGTT
>JAHQWI010000161.1 GCA_029856085.1 Promethearchaeia archaeon
AGATCTTTCTTATTTCGCATTAATATTTCCCACATACCTCCGCTTACTTCTATCGAGGCATATCCAATTTTTGAAAGGGTTTCAGCTATTTTTTTAGATTCATCTAACTTTAATCCTCCCTCTAAAAAATCATCTGCATTCATTTTTATTGAAATTGGGAAATCATTACCAACTAATTTTATGGTTTTTTTATAGATTTCTTCAAAAATTCTAACCCTATTATTCATATTTCCTCCATATTTATCCGTTCTTCTATTTGTATGCGGAGATAAAAACCCACTTAAGAGATAACCATGAGCAGAATGAAGCTGAACCCCATCAAAACCTGCTTCCATTGCTCTCCTTGAGGCTTCAGCAAATGCATCTACTGTTTCTTCAATTTCTTCAATTGTCATTTCTCTGGGTATTCTATTTGTTATTGGTTCAAGGACGGCAGAAGGGGCTACAATCTCATCAACAATATATGATTGTCTACCACAGTGTGCCAATTGAAGAAATACTTTACAGCCATCACCATTATCATGAATAGTTTTCGCAATCTTTTTCAAACTCGGTATTAAACTATCTCTATCTGCTCCTAATTGCCCTGGAAAAGATATACCACTTTTTTGTATATAAGCGTATCCGGTTATTATTAAACCAACACCTCCTTTAGCTAATGTTTTATACATCTCCAAAAGTTCATTTGAGATATCACCATCTTCTTTAGCCATCCTCCTATAAGTAGCAGATCGAACAAATCTATTCTTTATTAAAATCTTTCCAATTTCTTTAGGTTCAGAATATATCATTTTTTACACCAACTAAGTGAATTAAGTTATTAATCAATGTTAACACATATAAAACTTAAGAAACGTTTAGAAGAAAAGAAAATACAATATTTATATACAAAAAAAAAGAAACATATACATATAAAAATGGAAATAGTGATTTTATGAAGGAAAATACATCATCTAGCAAATCATTTTTAATCAAACATGGTAAAATCATTGATGGGACAGGTAATCCTTGGTTTAAAGCAGATATCTTAATTGATAACGGCTATATAAAGGAAATTTCTCAAGACATGTCAAATAAATATGTAGATGAAATTATTGATGCATCTAATCTTATCGTTTCACCAGGCTTTATAGATATTCACACACATTCAGATTTTACCGTGCTGCTCAGTCGTGGTGAAAATATATTAACACAAGGAGTAACTACCCATGTAGTAGGAAACTGTGGATTTTCTATGACACCAATAAACTCAAATAGAAATAAGGATGATGAGGCATATGAGCAATTCAAGTCAATGCTTTCTATGATGGATTCTGAATTTAACTTCTATAGTTTACATGATTATCTGGAGGGTTTAAAAAAGAAAGGTATCCCGATTAATATAATTCCATTAATCGGCCATTCAACATTAAGGATATACACGTTAGGATTAGAAAACAAATTACCAACTGAAATTGAAATGAAAGAGATGAAGGGGGTACTTGAAGAAGAAATGAAAGCTGGAGCTTTTGGCATGTCCACTGGTTTAGATTATCCCCCAGGATCATTCGCAAAAACAGATGAGATTATTGAACTCTGTAAAGTTGTTAAAAAATATAATGGGATATATACTACTCACTTTAGAGGTTTTCCCAACGGACTCGTAAGAGCTACAAAAGAAGCTATTGAGATAGCTAGATCTGGGATATCGGTAGAGATTAGTCACTTTAAACCATTTGGATTTTGGCCAGGAGATATAAGAAAAGCATATAAATATGTGGAAAAAGCTCGTGCGAACAATTTAGATGTTACCTTTGATGTTTTTCCTCATGCATCAAACTCAACATTTTTATTTGTGTTAGTCCCCCCATGGGTATATCTCTCAAATGATAAAATAGATATTCCTGGTGCTATTGAAACGCTAAAACAATCTAAAATTGATGAAGCTCTAAGGAATAAAATATATAAAGATATGGACCTAATTAGTAAAAGTTTTCTAAAAATCAATCAACAGGAAGATTGGAAAAAGGTATATATAAACGCACCCGGAAGTAAAGAATATAATGGCAAAACAGTATATCAGAATGCAATTGAAAAAGATTGTGATCCAAAACAAGTTATCATTGATGTCTTAATTGAACAAGAAGGTTCTGTTAATGGAACCTATCTCTCCATGACGGAGGAAGATAATATAATAACAATTACTCATCCACTTACGATGTTTGCTTCTGATGGGAGAATTATTCCAGAAAATGATCCAAATTATTTTCCCAACCCGTATGCTAATGGCTGTTTCACACAAGTTTTAGGTAAGTATGTTCGTGAAAAGAATTTACTTGTTCTAGAAGATGCCATTAGAAGAATGACATCTTATCCCGCTCAGAAATTAGGATTAAAGGATCGTGGTCTATTGAGGGAAGGGTATTGCGCAGATATCACAATTTTTGATCCTGATACTATAATAGATAAGGCTACTTATGAAAATCCAAGGTTATATTCCGAAGGTGTAGCATATGTTTTTGTAAATGGAGAATTGGCCCTTAATAAAGGAAGCTTTACAGGTTCATTATCAGGAAAACCATTAAGAAAGTCATAAATTATATTGATAAATCATCAGATTCAATTATGTCAGACCAATATGTTTGTAAGATCTGTGGTTACAATATGATTAATTATTATCCAGATCACTGTCCATTTTGTGGAGCATCTAAAGCAAATTTTATTACAGCTGAGGAATGTTCTCAGAACTATAAAGTAATTAGTAATAAAGTGAAAGATAATGTAACACGATTAATATCGTATCCAAACTTAGGACTTGAACATGCAGCATATTGTATTGAGATAAGTGAGAAAAAAATTTGGATTGATTGCCCTTCTACATTTTCAAAAGATCTTGAACCCATGGATAAAATTTTGTTTACTCATCACCATTTTCTAGGAGCGTCTAATCTTTATAGGGAATATTATACAGCGTTTATATGGATACATAAAGAAGATTCTAACCACGTTCTTGCGAGAAAACATCCGTTTGATAAGAAATTTAAAGAAAATTTTGAATTATTCGACATTAAAGCATTCCATATTAACGGGCATACACCAGGGTTTACATTTTTTGTTTTTGAGGATGTACTCTTTATTTGTGATTATGTATTTCTTAAAGGTGAAGAATTATTTTTAAATCCATATGGTCCAGAGGATTTAACAATAGAAGGAGCAAAAAAATTATATAGTATTATCGAGAATAGCGAATTAGAAAAAGTTTGTGGATATAATTACGTTATGGACTATGAAAAGTGGATAACTTCGTTTGTTAGACTTTTGATGTAGCTATCTTTTATATTATTGTAAGAATCATCAATAATGTGGATTTTTGCTTTAAGATTTTATTTTTAAAAATGTGTTAAAATTTTTATGTAGTTTTATTGTATTATTATTAGTATTATTAAATAATATATACATAGTAAAATGAGTGAAACCTTTAAGGTACTTGAAGTATCTTGTCCAGTATGCGGAGAAACGAAGAATATTAATATTCCAGTAGCCATATTTTCACAAAAAAAGTTTGGCACAGTAAAAATTCAAGTACCAGTTAATGCTGTATGTCCAGAGCACCAGTTTATAGTTTTTGTTGACACAAAAGGAGTTGTTAGGGGCTATGAAAAAATAGACATACAGATGGCGATAATTACTCCTAAAACCGATAAAGAAGTAGAAAGAAGACTCAATCTCAGAAAATTAATACAATTGTTTGGAATCTATGGTATATTTAGTCTGATCCATGCCAAAATATTTAATTATCCCTCTTATATCATAAAAAATAAAAATTTTGAATATAGCGAAGAAATACTTAACACTGTTGGTGATATGATATTACCAGAGAGTCTTAGTGGAAGTAAAACAATCTATTTACTTGATGGACCTTCTTTAAACAAATTGAATATTAAAGACAAGGATGCATTAATAATGGACACACAACAACATATTTTTCAAACTCCTTGGAATATGAAAATGAAGTTTGAAGAAGGAATTGTAAAACGAGCTTTAGAGATCATTGATGAACAAGAACAACTTAATCTTCTTCAACAAGATATTGGAAGACTTATAAATGAGGCTAACCATGCTACTTACATTCTCCAAGATATTAAAGTAATATATGAGGATGAATTAATTGAACAATTATCTAAAAATTTAAAAATTAAAACGATTAGTAATTATCGCTTAAATTTAATTAAGGAATATATTAGAAGAAGCATCTCTAAAACCCTTGCTTCAAAAATAAAAAGCAGAGTTGGAGAATTTTTAAGTATCATTTAAGTACTCTTTTTTTAATCTCTAAATTTTAGTACTCTTTTTTTAATCTCTAAATTTTAGTAAAAGTAAAATAATGATCCTAAATTATTTTACAATGTTAGATTAAATCAAAAATAAACAAAAAATAGTGAATAGAATGGATTGGGGAATGCAAAATAGATTATCAAGAATAATTAAACCAAAATCTGGACATTGCGTAATGTTAGCTATAGATCATGGATATTTTGGAAATGTACCGGGCCAATTAAAATGTTTTGGAGATTTAAACCCATTATTTCAATATGCAGATGCTTTAATGCTTACACGAGGAATGTTAAGAAGTTGTGTTTCTCCCGATTTTGATATTCCAATTGTATTAAGGGTATCAGCGGGAGCCAGCATGTTAAAAGAACTTTCTAATGAAGAGATTAATGTTACAATTGAAGATGCTATAAGATTAAACGTTTCAGCAATTACTTGCTCCATTTTTGTTGGGGGGGAATTTGAGAAACAAAGTTTAATGAATTTATCAAAAATTGTGAATTGGGGGCAAGAATATGGTATTCCGGCACTAGCAGTCACCGCAGTTGGTAGAGAAATGGTTAGAGACCATAGATATTTAGGTATGGCTAGTAGAATGGCAGCAGAAATGGGTGCTACATTTGTAAAGACTTATTATTGCGATGATTTTGAAAATGTAACAAGTATTTGCCCTGTACCAATAGTAATCGCAGGTGGAAAGAAAACTCCAGAAAAAGAAGCACTACAAATGGCAAAGAATGCAATTGACAAGGGAGCCGTTGGTGTAGACATGGGACGAAATATTTTCCAATCAGATAAACCAATAGGGATGATAAAAGCTGTTAGGGCAATAGTACATGAAAGTGCTTCAGTTGATGATGCATTTGAAATCTATCAAAACGGACCAGTTGGACTCTAATTTTCTACAATTATTTTTTATTTAAGATCATTTATGCGGTTACCAAAAATAGATAATCTTGAAATCACAGAAGTATCGGAAGATATACTTCTTGTTCATCAAACAGATCCACCATTTTTTTTTTCTTGTTGTGATGGACTTTTAATTTTACCTAAAAAAAATCGCAATAATAGTACAATATCCCTCGATCTGAATATAGAACAAAAATATGTTAATTTGCTTAATAACATTTATGGACCTATATCCGATTATATTAACTCTCATGGTCACCTTGACCATACATGTAATGTTCATGCTTGGGAAGAAATTGGAGCAACTATACATGCCCCTTACCCAGAATCTAATTATTTATTGAATCTACATAACTTTTACCAAGGTTTCGGTTTTAATGAAGAATTAGATTATGAAATTGTTGAGGAATTTGCCATATTAAACGGATATCAAGAATGTAAGAATGTAAATGCTTTTAAACCCGGAGAAACGCTTGAGTTTGAAGATTATAACATTAATTCTATTTCTTTTTCTGGACACTCTAAAGCTCATGTTGGGTTCTTTTTACCTGAAGAAAAAATATTTCATATCAGCTGTCTAGGGTTTGACAAACCAAAACCCGAAATCGAAGGTTTTGGTCCATGGTATGGATTTAAGGAAGCCTCAATTTCACAGTGTATCAAAGATATCAAAAAGGCGGAGAAATTTTTCATACAAAACGCAAAATTTCTAACTTCAAGCCATTCTTATATCGTAAAGAATCCTGATTTAAGCCCATTTGAGTATATGAGACACAAGATTAAAAATAACCAAGATAAAGTGGATAGAGTTCTGAAACTTCATGATGTATTGGAAACATCTGAGAATAAGATTGTCAAAAAACTACTAAAAATGGATTTATTTTTCCCCAAAAAGAAATTGAAGGGTGTTGTATTTGAAGTATACAGATTTTGGGAATCATGGATAATAAGAAAACATCTCCATCGAAGTGAATTTTTTCGAGATATCCAAGAAAATTAATAGGTTAATGAGTTTAACAAATTATAATAAGAAAATGAGGTAGAAAAAATGATAATAGATGTTCATTATCATCTTATCCCAGGTGATTACAAACGTGAAAATGCTAAGGCAATGGTACCTGAACTTTTAAGAATGGCTAAAATTATGGGAATAACGATGAGTGAGAATTTGATAATTCAAAAATGCTCCGAGTTATATGGTGATAAAGATGGAAAAAAATTAATTACACTTATGGATAATGCGGGGATAGATTTTACAGTTGTTTGTCATGTTGATAATGCCGATAATGAATTACTCACACCAGAACTAAATCAAATCATTAATAAAAGAATAAGTGATATAGCAAATAATCATCAACATCACTTGATCGCTTTTGCTGGTATCGATCCAAGACGACCAGAAGCCTTGGATATGTTGAAACAATGTTTTGAAGAATTTGGCATGAAAGGTTTAAAATATCATCCAGATAACGGATTTGATCCCACAAGTCCAGAATCCTACCTATTATTAGATTACTTAGAAAAAAACAATGGAATATTACTGACGCACACTGGACCACTTAAGAATAGACGTAGTAAATATACTGAACCTTCATTGCTTTCTGATATTTTAGCTGACTTTCCTAAGCTTAGAATAATTGCGGCTCACATGGGGCAAATCAATTGGAGACCTTGGGCGGCACTTGCAGCATTCCATCCAAATCTCTATGGAGATTTAGCTATGTGGGGTCCATTTGCTTTTGGAAAATTCGAATTATTTTGCCGAGAACTCAGAGATATTATTGATTATGCAGGTGTTGAAAGCGTACTTTTTGGCTCTGATAGTCCTATTTATGACGTTATTCTACCTGTGAAAGACCTAATTGAAAGAATCAAAAACCTTCCTAAAGAAGCACCCCCTGGAATTAGTTTTACAAAAGAAGAAATTGATGCAATTTTAGGAGGAAATGCAGCTAAGCTATTAGATCTAAAATGAACCTATAGCAAGTGACTACCTAATTTTATTATTTGGTTTAATCTCCTTCTGTTTTTAAAATTACTTTTATTGATTCTTTTGCTTCGCATACAACTTTAAATGCTTCCTTAGCTTTAGAAAGTGGGAATCTATGGGTGATTAAATCTACAACATTAATTCTTTTTGAGAGAATCCAATTATATGCCTCATCAAGATCTTGGGGTGCTGCTCCGTAAGATGTCATAATTGTTATTTCATTTCTCCAATATTTATTAATAGGGACTTCAAGGTTAATATCTGGCTCTGGAACTGCAAAAAAGATAATCTTGCTCCCTGATGCGGCACATTCCAAGGCTTGTTGTGCGGCTGATGTAGCCCCAGTGCATACAATTACAATATCGGCTAATCTAAACTTGTTTATTTCTTTAATTTCTCTTGTAAGATCTACATTAGCATGAAATACAGTATCAGCCCCGAATTCTTTTGCTTTCTGAAGTCTAAACTCATTTATATCGGTGGCAATAATATTTTTTACGCCCCTAAGTTTCGCCAATTGTATATGTAATAATCCTGATGTGCCACATCCTAAAATTAAAACAGTTAATCCTTTCTTCACATTCGCCAATCGTTGTGCTCGACATACACAACCAAGTGGTTCTATAAAGACAGCTTCTTCATAAGATACGCTTCTATCTAAAACATATACACCTTTTTTTTCAATATTGATCTTAGGTATACGTACAAATTCAGCAAAGCCACCAGGATCATAATTAGTATTATGGAGTAAGTTACAAGCAGTTTGATGCCCTTGTTTACAATAATGACATTCAAAACAAGGCACATGATGAGAAACAAATACACGATCCCCAACTTTCAAATGTTTGACTGTTTCACTTTTCTCAATAATATCGCCTGCTATTTCGTGACCTAAAATTAGAGAATCGACACCTAATTTCTTCATTTTAGCAAATCGATAATATTCTAGTATATCTGAACCACAAATCCCAGATTCTTTTACTTTTACTAATATTTCTCCTGGACCAATAACAGGTTTGGGGATTTCATCTTTTCTTATATCATTATTATTATAATATCGCGCAACTTTCATACTTTTCACTTTAAATTTAATATTTTATTCAAATCATTTTCTGATATATTTAATACTTCCACTTCGGGGAGTCTTTCCGTAAGTATTCGCCAATGATTATCCTTTTTAAAAATTTCTTTTAATAATGGTAATGCCGCTTCCATTTGATTATTGTTAGCTAGAGATATGGCTGTCCAATATTTCATTTCAAGATTGTCAGGGAACATTTCTCTTGCAGTATTATACTCTTCTAGGGCTTTATTTGTATCGCCTTTTTCCATAGCGACATCTCCTTTATCCATATTTTCATAAGCTCTCCAGAGTTTTAATAGTCTATCAAGTTCTTTTAAAGGTTTAGGATGATCTTCAACCCTAATGTCAATAAACGGATCGTCCCATTTGTTTTCGACTTGCTCACCTTTTACAATTAGTATAGCTGCTGATTGCTTTCCTCTTATATCTCCTCCTTCTGCTTCTGCTGCCTCCAATGTCTTTACTATTCTCTCAGGTAAAGGTAAGTTTTTATTTTTTTCAAAAGCCTTAGCCATAGCTGGCCAAACTTTATCCGTTAACATCATATTTGCTTGAACTGAAAAATTCTTTCCCTTTTCATGCCCAGCATATTTAATACACTTTGATCCCGTATGAACAGCGGTCCTACCTTGATTATCTAATAAAGCAACTTGTCTTACATCTTTTCCCTCATCATCTGAAAGTAATATCTTTAATGCTTCTTCTGGTGATTTTCCTTGTTCCATTAGTTCAAGACCTCGTAATCCAAAAGATTTGTTTACAAACGATTGTGTGGCTACTACACCAACTCCAGAACGCCCCCAATCTACAACAGAACCTACTGAGAAATAATGACTCTGTACTCCTACACCCATTTGCCCTGTTTTTGGATCTCTTGCCACAATAGAATAAGTATGAATAAGTGGAGAATCCTTATTAAAATTTGAAATTTTCATAATTCTATACTGACAAGCATTCTTATTAAAGTATACCAAAAGTATCACTATCTTATCTCTTAATAAAATAAATGTAAAATATAAAAAGTAGTAAAACTTAATTTGATAAATCTTTCATTTAGCTTTCCTACGTCGTAGCAATTTGAACGCTATGTCCGTACCCATGCCTTGCTTGTAAGCTAATTCAATCCAAAGCATCGCAAGGGGTTCAGTAAGCCTCGCATTCGTGAGTGGGCCAGCATCTATTACTTCAAAACCGATATCTTCTCCTAAAGTACGAACAATTGATTTTGCTTCTAAACTGTCTCCACAAATAAATAAACTTGCTTGTTGGGAACCAAACTGTAATTTATTTAAACTTTCTACTCCAATAGTATGAATTGCTTTTATTACTTTAGCCCCTACTGCCCATTTTACGATTTTTTCTGCTGCAGAGGGAGTACGTCCTATTAAAGGCCCTCCCAAATGAGGTGCAGCAGTAGTAGTAGAATCTACAATAATCTTACCATCTAAATCTCCTGCTGTTTTGATTGATTCTTTTGCTCCTGACCATGGAACTGCAAGAATGACAACAACACCAAATTTTGCAGCTTCTTCATAGGTTCCACCACTTGCATTAGGTCCGATTGAATTAGCTAACTTTTTTGCTTTCTGAGGATCTCGAGAGCCATACATAATCATATGGCCCTTTTCTGCCCAAATTTTTCCAAGAGCACTCCCTAATCTTCCTGTTCCAATTATCCCAATTTTCATTAAATCTACCTCCAAATCGAATATTATCTAATATAAGTATAAATTATGATTCGCTAGGGTTTAATTAAAAATATAATAGTTAGATATTTATATCTTGAGCAATGTTGGCAAGTTTTGAAAAAATCAGAATTAATCTTTAACTAAAGTATTAAGTATCTGAATTGCTCGAGAAGTGTTAAAAATACCGCATACGCATGGTTTTGTTAACTTTTTTGCGGCTTTTTCGACTGTTAATTTTCCTTGTTTAATTAATTCAAGATAATGGGTAATTGACTGTGATGAGACTGTGTGATGACCACACATAGTAGTAATTTCTAGGATTTTCTCTTGTGGTAATAGTTCTCTTCTCCCGAATGTATTACCCAAGGAGAAATGTATTGTATGAACACCTAAATCAACTTCCTTAACAACCTTTTCTATTTCAGAAATCAATCCACTAATTACGATAGAGAGACCTAAGTCTTCTTTTTTAAGAATTCGAATAATTTTCTTTACAGTTTTAATATTATTAAAAGTAGCCGTGACAGTAGGAGATGTTCTCCAACCAATTTCAGGCATAATATTAACAGGGTTATGATTTTTCAAGATTTCGCCTATTTTTATTAATTTTTGTCGAGAATCATCATATTTATCATTAAAACCCGCCGCAAGCATTGCTAACACTACATAATCCTTTTTTAGATCCTTTTCTATCCCTTTCCTGTGTAATGAATGAGTCATTTTTTTCTCCCCTATATTTTCATGGCCTACCTAACCCAATATTTATTTTTGCATTTGGTCTCACTTGAAAACCAAGCTGTGATACTCTATTCATAATTTCTTTTGTATTATTATCTTTTATTCTTGAAACTATCCCCACAGAAAAAACAGTATCAATTTCTTTATCTACTTTTCTAATTACTTCTAAAATTTGAGGTAATTTCTTGTCTGGAATCTTAAATTCGATAATAGCAGAAAGTACACGTTGTTCTTTAATTTCTTCATTTATATGACCTTTATCATCCACCATCAATGCCGTAACTGGACTTTTTTCTTCATAAGTTACACCAATTTTAGAAAGTCTTGTTGTGAATAATTCAATATTTTCAAGATGTGTTCCTATCCCAGGTCTTCCTAATTCAATAGAAACTCCAATCTCTCCGATGTTAAAACGATTAGTAACGTCATTCGTCTTCATTTCTTCAGTTCCACGCCCAGGCACGCCCGTGACCTTATGTGTAGCAATTACATTACTAAATGGAACCCGTATTACTCTAGGCCACTTTAGTCTTTTCATTCTAATTGCATTGACAGGGCAATTAGCATCCCTATAACAAACTGAACATTCTACACATAATTCTTCATCTATAACAGCTTTATTATCAACCATTCGTATTGCTTGAACAGGACAAACAATTACACATTGTCCGCAACCATTACAAACATCGGTTTTAATATCCATAATAATACCCCTATTGGAGGTTAATCCTTTTTGATTTAAATTTGTTTAGATTTAATATTTTCAATATCGCGGGGTATTACTTTCAAAATAGGATAAAGTATAAGAGTGCATGATAATGCCATAATTGATAAAATAAAATATCCTGGACTATATAAATTGTTAAATGTAAGAAAGAATTGACCTAAAATCAAAAGACTTATACTCCTACCAAAAGTATATGTTAAGTAATTAAGACTATAAATAGTAGAGCGAATCTGAGGAAGATTAATGTCCCCAAGTGTTGCTTGAGTTAATGGATCAATACCCCCGAATAGAAACGCACCTCCAAGAACTAAAGCAAAAAACATGATTAAAAAGGGTAAATCAGTTGAAATAAAGAATAATGAAAACGCTATAATATAGAAAATAGATCCACCGAGAAGGCATAAAAATACAATCTTCATCCTACCTTTCTTATCGTATTCATATTTTTTATCTCCTAATTTTCCAAATATAGGGCCACTAGGGATCTGACTACCAAAGACTAGAATCAGAAATCCAGTTGCTAAAGTAGAACTTAGATTATAATCATTTTTGAGCATTGATATGAAAAATGAAGATATTGCTCCTATTGAGATAAACATAATGAAATTTAACAATAATATCCATAGAGTTGATTTATTTTTCCAGATCTGTTTGAAATCTTCAGATTTAATCTTATAAACCAATCCAAGGGCACTCTCATCAACTGTTTTATAAATTCCGTCTTTAGCACCTCTCATTGGCTCTTCCACTAGAAATAACATCCCTGTACAAGCAAATCCACTGATAGAAATAATTAGAATTGGTACTTGCCAAGTATAGTAATCAATTAAGGAACCTGAAAGAATCTGCCCTAAACCGTTGCCCAAAACATAAACTGCACTTAAAACACCAAACTGCTTACCTCTGCTCTCTGGATCAGCCAAATCTATTGTTAAAGAAAAAATTAAAGGCAATGCTGCCCCGAATCCTATTGCTGTAATTAATTGGAAAGCTAATAATGAAAGAAAATTAGTAGAAAAAATCGTGAATAATGTAAGTAATGCCCATTCAAAAGTTGAAATGATTAGTAAACTTTTTCGGGGGAATTTATCTCCCAATATTGCCCAAATAAGAGAACTCACCGCACCAACCATTAAAAACATTGAATTTATAAAAGTTACTTGATTTTCCTTAAAGTTTAAAGCTAAGGAAATCTCAAGAGACATTGGGGTTATTATACTAAATAGTGCGCTGCTAAAAAGTGTCAGAATTGTAAGTATTTGTATAGACTTTAATTTCCTCATATATCATCAAATTCTTTAAAAAAATTTTATAAATAAAAATATATCTTTATTCTATTTAATAGTATAACTAATGTATTTGCATTTCTATATGATTTAAATGGCTAAATCTAAGGATACTAAAAAAAAGAAAAAAAGGTTTATTGATTAAGCTTATTCATTTTACTTCGAATAAGTATTTTAAAGCTCTCATCTTCAAGATCGTTATACATTTTAAGCTCTTTTGCTAAAAAATCACCCAATGCGATCCTTATTGCTTCACTTCGGGATGGATAGATATCCATATCATTCAGAATCTGAATTGCCTGCAAATATTTTTCTGGTAAATTTATTGTTATAATCTTCATAATGTTCAACCCTTTAGACCGGAAATTATTATAATTTATTTTGAATGAATTCTATACTTTATTTATTTTGTCGGATGGTTTATAAATTCAATATATTAATCCTTTAATGGTATTAACCGCTTAAGTTCTAACGAATATGAAAATTTCAATTTTCTCATAAATGTAAGTCAAATATTAATGTAATAATAAGACTGAGATTTTATTAGCCACCTTAAGAAAAAGCCGGATGCGTTAAAAGTAGAAAAAAAACAAATTATGGCTTATTAAAAGATTTAACGTGTAATAACAAAGAATAGGCTGATTTGTATATGTCAGCATGGCTAACATCTTTAATATCCTTGAGATACTTGATGATAAAATTCTCTTCTCGCTTTATATAAGTAATATCTTTTGAATTATGCTCATTATCCACGAAGATATCAATCTTCAAAACTTTTTGATCTAATCTACTTGGCATCTCTGGCATCATATTAAAAGTAAACAATAAATCAGGTTCTTGTGCATTGTTAGCTCCAAGTACAAAAAGCAAATTAGGTTCAGCAACAGCAAGAAAACTTTCTAATGAATGAAATAGATCATCAATTTTAATTGTTAATTTAGAATTGCTTTCTCCATTATAAGTACTACAATCACTAATCTTGGGCAATAAAAATTTTTCTTTTCCTCGAAAAGCTAGACTCATCTCGTTAGGATTTAAAAATTTTTTAATGATTGGATTATCTTTTTCTAAAATAAACTCCTCAGAAATCGGATCACTTTTAACATAAATTATTAATGAGCCAGCAGAAATCAAATTTATCTTCTGGTAATATATCTTTAAAATAGGATTATATGGTATATTAATTACATCTTTATTTCCACCTAATCCCATTTGAGCTAAAATATTTGTGGATACTTGACTAGTTAGAGTAAATAGTAGAAAAGATCTAAAATCGGGTAATTCTATAAAATTGGAAAAATTTTCAAAATGCCTTTGTACCAATTCAAATTTTTGTTTTAATTCTTCTGACATCTTAATTCATAATGAAAGAATTTATTAAGTTAGTTGTTTCAATGAATTATAGATACTAATTAAACTTATCCATCTAAGTATTTTGAGAGAAATTCTTCTAATGAATTCTTGACATCGCGTGTAATATGATGTTCAATCTCGCAAGATAAATTTTCTATAGCATCCTTATCTTCAATTTTCAATACGTTCGCGAAAAATTGGAAAAGTAAACTATGGGTTTCATCTAATTGTTTGGCAATTTTTTTACCTTTTTCTGTCAATCTTATGGATTTCCTTGGTTCCCATTTAACCAGTCCTTTCTTCTTCAATTTTTCCAGCATTCCGCTTACAGAAGGAGGTTCTATTTTTAGGCTTTCTGCAATCTCCTTGTTGGTTACCCATCCACCTTTCTTTTTCCTTGAGATACTATAAATTTCATCTAAATATCTCTGATAACTCTCAGGTATTTCTGATATCTCTGAATTTCCATTAATACTTTTTTTCGCCATTTCTTAATTAAAAATTTTAGATGATCAATAAAAAAAAATATGATTCTAGTAAGATTGATAACATTACTCATATTTTAATTTTTTTAGGTTTATATCTAATGATGATTATGAATGAAATAGAGACTTTAAATTCTAACTTAACCTACTAACAATATAAGTCAATTCAAGTTAGGAAGAAAAATTAATGGCAAGAAATTTTCATGGTACATTATTTTTAATAGTCGGAAACTCAGGTTCTGGTAAAGATTCAATAATTTCTGGAGTTATTAGTAAATATCCTTCGAATTTAAAGCAAATTTATGCACCTAAAAGATATATTACAAGACCTCCCTCAAAATTTGAAAAAAATATATCAATTACTCCAGAAGATTTTAAAAAAATGGAAATAAATGGAAAATTTGCTTTGAAATGGAATATTTACAGTCTAAACTATGGAATCCTAATAGAAATAGAGAATTTTCTTAACAAAGGACACCCTGTCATCATAAATGTTAGCCGTACTATAGTAAAACAAGCAAGAGAAATGTACAAAAATGTTAAAGTTATTTTTATAGAAGTTCCTTTTGAAATAACCTTACAACGTATAAAAGATCGAAAAAGAGAAACTGAAGATTTATTAAAAGAGAGAATTGAACGGGCAAAGAAAAATCAGAAGTTTCCCGAAGCAGACTTTTGTATAGATAATACCGGAGATTTGGATGATGCGATTAATGAATTATTGGATTATATCATTAATATCATGAATAAAATGGAAAAGTAAACAATTTGAATAAATCTTTTTTAGCAATAATCATTATATTTAGCAAGAAACAAACAAAATTTCTATAAGGTTTAGAAAAGGCTCTCGTAGTATAGAAACGGTCGGTTGATAACCGAGCATTGTACAATGGTTAGTATTGGGGACTGTGAATAACAGCAGATATTTTGCTTTAACAGCTATCCCTAGGGGGGGGTTCGATTCCCCCCGAGAGCCCATCCAGGCAACTTTAAAACTAGCGGATACAAGAGTAAATTAACCAATGCTAAATATAGAGAAAGATAAACTCCGAGACTTGCCGGGATGGGAAAGAAATGCACCTGTTCCAATTTGTATGGGTGGAGATTATAGGGCCTTAACTTTTTGTTGTAAACCAGGATTTTCTTTAACATTTGGTTTTAAATGCAAAAGAGACGAAAAGCTTCTAGAGTTAGGCATTTCTGCTGAGGAATTTATAAAAATAAAGGAAGAATTTTCAAAAGAGAATGATTGGGATTTCGATATTACATGTTTTGGCTCAGTTTCATATTGTTGCATGCGCAGAGGAGGCTGTCCAAGGAGAGATGTTGCTTTAGTTGAGCGCTACCCAGGGAAAACTATTGAAGAAATTATGAAGATATATTACGAAAAGAAAAAAGAATTATCTATAAAAATCTTAGAAAGTGTTAATGATCCTGATGGGAAGGAGAAGATTAAACCATATTTAGGACTATTTTAAAAACCAATGATGAAAAGCTATTTAAATTTAATAGGAACTATAATATTTTATAAAAAAATCATTTCCTTTTAGTCGGATGATAAATAGGAAATTTTATAAATCAGTATCAGTTTTTTCTAGTTAAGATGATACTAGAGGAAGTTCTTCCACATCCGTCTCGTGATGAACTTTATATTAATCAGATCGTGACACCTCACAATGAGGTTAAAGAAAGCGACAAAATTATAATAAACCGTATTCTTTTAAAGGAAGTCGCAAGGGAAAGTATTGAGATAGCTAATTAAATTATAGTTGCTCTATTTAAAAATTAATAAAAAAATATTGAAATCTTATTTATTTATTTTTGTGCAAATTAAAGGGGTTACATAAGCTAGAATAAATGCGACAAGAGCATATCTGAAGAACCGAAAAAATACACTATCTATTTTTATTAAATATTCGAATGGTACAAAAGCTAAGAGTAAAAGCAATATTCCTACTATAATGTTTATTATTTTTTTCTTAGTGTTTAGTTGTGATGGCTCATATTTAACATATTCTTGTTCCAAAAGATATCCGACTCCAAAACCTAAAATTACACCTCCAACTTGAGCAAAAGCACCATCATCTGCATAATTAATTTGAGGGGAGACTAACCCTAAGCCGGCATTTGGAAATAATAATGTACTAATTAGAAATAACGATAAAGAGACTGCCACTGTTAGTACAATTTTAGCAAAAAAGCTTAATTTGCTGAACTGTGGTGAAATAATTGGTTCCAAATATATAAATAACAATAAAATTCCAATACCTAATAAAATACCACCAATCACATCCTGCAAATCATGAACACCGATAACCATTCTTGAAATACCGACAAGAAAAACTAAACAAGAAAGAATAACTGGAACAATTGGAACTTGTTTATATTTATATCTATCTTTAAACTCATAGCTTATATATCCCCAGAAACTTAATGAATTTTGAGTGTGACCTGATGGAAATCCGTATGAAGGTTCAGCAAAACCATATTCATCGCCAACATTAGTGTTAGGTCGTGGATCTTGAAATGTTGATTTAAAAATTTGGTTTAAATAATGAGAGAATAACAAGCAGAGAACTGTATTTTTTGCCAAAGTTTTATTATATGCTAAATATATAATTGTCGCGATTATTATAAAGACCACTGGTTCACCAAGATAAGTTATAGCTTTAAATATTGCTTGCATAGAATCTGATTCGCTATAAAACTCCTCGTGTAGACCAGTATAGTATAATAATATCCCTGCGACTAGTATGATTAAAGAAACAATCCCTATTACCATTAATCCACGCTTAGATAAATATTCCTTTTTTTCAGACATTTTTTTTACCAAATTAAAGTTGATTAAAAAGTCTATGTGTTAAATTTACTAATAAATCTTTTTGTTTTAGGAAGATGAAGAATTTAAAAAACACTAGAATAAAGGTGGGTGAATATGCACAAGTTTTATTAAAGTTTAATCAATCTGGATGTTTGTACGCTTTTCGTCAATTTTTTTCAATCGGACTTCAAGAATTCCATTGGTATAACGAGCTTTTGCAACATCTGAATTTACGGCTGAAGTTAATTTAATTTTTTTATAATAATGCATTTTTGCTTTTTCTTTAGTGGAAATAATTAAGCTGTCATTTGTTGCTTCAAGTTCAATATCATCGCGATCCACTCCAGGCATTTCTGCTATCACAATTATTTGATCTTTTTCTTCACTAACTTCGATTAATGGGTCTCTCTTTGATTTAACAACTGGTTCTCCTGAAGTTGGTTTAGGTCTAATATTACCAAATGAATCTATTGTAGGTTTACCATCAGGGCCTATATTAATATTAAAACCATACATTATTGGAGAGTTTAAACCGAATTTAGACTTATTCTTTCTGAATTCTCTCATAAGATCTTCCGGGGAAAGATTTTGAAACTCAGGTGGTAAATTTTTTGAAATTTTTTCGAATAGATCATTAAAAAGCTGTCTAAATTGTTTTGAGCCAAATATTTTACTAGGATCTATGAGAAACTTGTTAGGATCTGAAAAGAATTTACTTGGATCACAAAAAAATTTGGAAAAGTCAAAAGGATCTTGTTCCTCATCTTCATCCTCCTCATCATCATATTTATCTTTTTTAGGCATGAAAAATCATCTCATTAATAACATTTTTCTGCGAATGTAAGATATAAATATAAATTTCACCTTAAATTTTTATTTGTCTATTTAGATATAAATACATAATAGCTTAAATGTTAGGAAAAAAAATTTTTATCTATATTAGAAAATGTTTTTCCGAATATCGTAAACATTTATATAATATTCCCAATAAAAGTAAAGTTATTGGAAAGAAAAAGTATATTGTTAAAATTAATGGAATGAAATCTTATGTATAGTGAATTAAGTGACGATGACAAGGCAATGTATTTGGATGTTTTACGTGAAGCTCCAATCATGCCCTTTTCGAACTTTGTGAGTCGTGGTGACATCCCAGACAAGGTCGATATCGCACGTCCTCGCAGTTATATAGATCGAGAAGTCTTTAGACTCGTACAACAAACTTCTAGGGACAGAAGTAGCCGATTAATTCCCGTGTTGGGAAGCGCAGGTTCAGGTAAAACCCACGCATACCACTCATTTAAGGATAAGGAAAGAGAGAACAAAAAGAAATTAGAACAATCACAAGAAGTTCAAGAAATAGAAGTAGGCGTTTTACCTGTAGATTGGACAATTGTTTATGTTCCTAGTCCTCCTGCGAGTATTCGTGTATTACTTCATGTTTATACTTGTATTATTGAGGAACTCGGTGCAGGACTATTAGATACTGTTTCTGAAAGATTAATTAAAAAGTGGGGCGGTGAGAAAAAAGGATTATTTCAAAAACCTAAAATTGATGAAGTAATTCAAGTTGGTATCAGGGAATTTCCTGGTGTTTTTGCAGATTGTGTGAAAGCATTAGTTACTTATCAATTAGATAAAAATAAGAAGGCTTTAGCAGAAAGATGGCTCCTCGGAGAAGATTTAGAGGATGATGAATTAAATGAATTAGGAATAAATTCTGTTGTTGAGGAAGATGATGTGTGCTTAGCCCTTATTAAAATCATCACAGAGAATTTAGATAAAGTTCTAATTCTATATTTTGATGAACTCGAGTCGCCTTATCGCATGTTAGGTGAAGTTGCTGAAAGAAAATTTTTGGAAATTTTAAAGAGATTGTATAATGAAGTGAAAGGATTAGTCATTACTATAGCTGTGTTAAAGGAAATATGGCCAAGAATTATTGAAATAGCAGACGCCCCATTACGCTCAAGAATGGAACCAGAACAAGAATTAAAACCTTTCAGTCTAAATGACCTTAAAATATTTTTCTCCAAATCCATGGAGAGTTTTTGGGAGGATAACAATTTAAATCCTCCATTATATCCATTATTTCCCTTGAATGAAAAATTAATTGAAATGATTTATGAAAAGACTAAAGGAAATCCAAGAAATTCTATTAAACTTTGCAGAAGATTTATTGATAAAGTGGTTATGGAAGAGATGACTGTAGAAGAGCTTTTAGAAGTTGGAGCTGATATTGTTGCAACTGCTAGACCTCCATCTGAGGTTGAAGAAGAAGCAATAGATTTTTCAAAACCGAGAGAAGTTATTAAAAAGACAATTGAAGACATATTAGCAGAAGAAGAATATTCTATTGATGTAAATCCTCAATCTGTCGCCGGTGCTACTTTAAAGTGTATTAATATGGTGGGTGATAATAAAGGAAAAAAACACAAAACTCAAATGGAATTTAAGTTTAAGATGGGAAAAAGAGCGCAAACATTAGCAGCTTTGATCGAAGCAGAAGGCAGAAAATGGGGTTTAGAAATTCCTTCTATTAAAACTTTTGATAGAAGTGCTGGAGTAGCAGGATATTATGCTGCAAAACGTTTGAAAGATGCGATTACAGAAAAAGTAATAGATTATGGGATTTTAATTGTTCCAACGGGTACAGGTGGTGCCAAATATGAAATGATTCTAAAGGGAAATCCAGATATTCATAGGGTAGAGTTAGATAATGAGATTGGAGAAGAATTGATTAAAAATGCCTTAAAATATCCAACAGAGAAAGGCTGGAATATAGCAAAAATTATTTTTAAAGATATTGGTGATTATATACCACCTATAGCAGAAGAACCTACCCTAGATGAAGATTCAGAATAAATTAAATCTTTGTTAAATTTTCTTTTATCTTATTTTTTAATCCATCTAATTCCTTTGCTAAGCGAGAAACTCTTTGTATATTGTTTTTTAGTTTTGTTAATTCACTTATTTTTTCGTTTTCTTCAAAGTAATTTGAAATATCGATTAACC
>JAHQWI010000162.1 GCA_029856085.1 Promethearchaeia archaeon
ATAAAAAAAGAGTGATTGATGCCAATTCAATGAAAGATCTCATAAATGTGTATTTAAAGGGACCTTCTAATGTCGAACCATCACAAGTTCCCCTCTTTTTAGAGGTTTTAACAGTTTTTGTAAATAACAACCCTGAAGCTAAAGAAACAATCTCAGAAGAAGATTTAAGTATTCAAATGAAAATCACTGACCTTGATAATTATATAATCCGTATTGTCGATAATAGAATGGAATGGTATAAAGGAGAGGAAACTAATCCTAATTTAATTTTAGAAATGGACCTTGAAACTTCCGCAGACTTACTAATAAATGGTAATCCCGTGTCTGCCTATATGGAGGGAAAGATAATTATAGAAGGAGATATCGCAAAGGCTTTAGTTCTTCAAGATTTAATTGATATCTTTTTAGAATTCATAAATTTATAATTATTCTCCGAATTGACCATCATAGTTTTTCTCCTTTAATCTCCTCTTCGTATTTCTTTCTTCTATCTTCTAAATATTCTGGTATTGGAACGTCCCACCAACCAAACGCTGGTGAACCTGTAAAAGGAAAAGTTCTATTAACTAAAATCTCTATAACCGCCGGTTTGTTTGATTTACTTGCCCTCTCTAAAGCTGGTATAATTTCTTTTTTCTCAAAGATTTTTTCAGCATAACAACCAAAACCTTCAGCGATTTTGGCAAAATCAGGTGAATAAGGATTTCCATCATTATCTTCAAATGCTGTACCATAACCTCGATCTTCGCCAAATGCGGCTTGTTGAAGGTCTTTGATTGCAATCCATCCATAATTATTCAATACAATAAAGAATATATTTTTCAATCCTAATTGTACAGCAACCGATAACTCTGAAATTGTCATCATAAAGTCTCCATCACCTACAAGAGATACCACTTGACGATCAGGTTTTCCAACATCAATTGACCCTAATTTTGCTCCTATTCCCGCTGGGACACTATATCCCATAGTTGAAAAACCACCCGCCGTGATACATGTTTTTGGTTCGTAGAATTCCAATTCTTGTATCATTTGAGCTTGAACATTTCCAGAACTAGTAATAAAAATCGTATCTCTATCGAAAAACTGCCGAATTTCTTGTAAAACTGTTGAAATCATAAGATTTGGGAGATTATTATTATTATTTCTATGTTCTTTTAAAATTTCGAACCATTTTTTCTTTTCTTCTTGGATTTCTTTGAAATAATCGGTTTTTTCATATTCTTCTTTGTAATCACCTAGTTCGTCAATGATTTGCCTTAAACATGCTTTAGCATCACCTGTTATTCCAAGTTCAACAGGATAATTTTTACCTATCTCATGTTGATCAATATCAATCTGTATTAATTTTGTGGGTGGAATTGAAAAACTTACTCCATCTTTATAGGAACTTGCTGTTTCGTCAGCAAATCTACAACCAATCGCAAGTATTAAATCTGCAGTGGATGTGATCTTTAAACCAATAGTAGTTCCTTTGCTTCCAGTAGCCCAACAAAAAAGAGGATGATCATTTGGAAATGCATCTTTCGCCATCATCGTAGCTACGACACCAGCTCCAATCTTTTCAGCTAAGCTCTTAACCTCTTTAAATGCTTCAGACGATACAACTCCACCACCTAATAGTAAAACAGGTCTTTTAGCTTCTTTTAAGAGGATAGCAGCATTAGTAATTAATTCAGGATCACCGAAAATTCTCCCTTGAGATTTGTGTTTAATAGGATTAGGGATTTCAGTACTTATAGCATATGATTGAACATCTATAGGGAGATCTATATGAATTGGACCTTTTCGTCCCGTCATCATTTGATTAAATGCTCGTTGCATTATTGAGGGTAATTGACCTACTATATCAACCTGAAAACTTCGTTTAACGATTGGTTCAAGAATTCTTGGCATATTTGAATCCTTTTTTCGTTCAATTTCTTGTAAAACACCTTTACCTCTCATATGTACGTGTGTATCGCCTGTAAGAACTAAAACAGGCATACTATCCACGTATGCATCTGCAATTCCGATTGCAGTATTAATTGCTCCTGGTCCTATTGAAGTAAAAACTGCTAAAGGTTTCCCCGTGATTCTATAATAACCTACAGCTATATGTACACCACTCATTTCTTGTTTCGGCTGAATTAAAGTAAGTTTATCTTGATCTTTGAAGAAAGCATCGACGAGAGGGAGGTTTCCATGTCCCGGAATCCCGATAACATATTTTACTCCTTCTTTGATCAGATATTTGGAGATTATTTCTCCACCCGTATACTTCTGCATCCTTAATTCCGACTTATTTATAAGTTTTTATTGAATATAATTTGATAAACTAAAAATAGATTTAAGTTTGTTTATGAACAAAACATTGATTATTAAAGTTATTTTGAAAATTCAATATGCCCCTCCTTTTTATAAGGTAATCATCAAAAATTGACTTATAACAATATTAATTAATACTATTCCACTTAGCTGACAGAGAAGTGCCGTCAACTCTAGAAAAGATTCGTGTTTTGGGAGAAAATTCTAAATATGATATTTGTGCTAGTACGGCTTCTAGTCGTACCGATAAATATCCAAAACTTTTTGGAGATACAAATAGTTGGATTGGGAATACAGCAAGCGCTGGAATTTGCCACAGTTATACCCCCGATGGACGGTGTATGAGTCTTTTCAAGACTCTCTATACTAACAAATGTATTTATAATTGTAAGTACTGCTTTACACATAGTTGTAAGCGAAAGATGAGTTTTACGCCAGAAGAATACGCTCGTACATTTATGAAACTTTATTCGATGAATGTTGTAGAAGGTGTATTTATTTCTTCAGCTGTTTGTGGTAGTGCAGATAAAACGACCGAAGAAATGTTAGAAGCAATTCGATTACTTCGGTTTAAATATAATTTTCAAGGATATGTACATTTTAAATGCTTACCTGGTGTAAGTCAATATCTACTTAAAGAAGCAATATCTCTTTCTGATCGTATTTCAATTAATACTGAAGCATCTTCCAAAGATTATCTTGCTGAAATAGCAGATCAGAAAGATTTTAATAATGATATTATAACTCGTCAACGCTGGTTAAAGCAGATTCGACTTAAACATAATGATGAGGCTCTTAAGGTTATGAAAGACTTTAAACAAGACAACACTTTAGAATACCAAGGAAAAATGATTAAGGAGCGAAGAGAAGATGGCTACAAAAAATTTCGTTGGGACGGAGCTCCAATTCTTAATAGTGGACAAACCACCCAATTCGTAGTGGGTGCTGCTGAAAGCGAAAGCGATTATGATCTACTTAAAAGAATTGATTGGGGATATCGAGAAATTGATTTAAGGCGAGCTTATTTTTCCTCATTTATTCCTATCGAAGGAACACCGCTAGCCGGTAAACAAGCAGCCTCACTAGCAAGAGAACATCGGTTATATCAAACTGATTGGCTATTAAGAATTTATCATTATAAATTAAAAGATTTGGAAGAAATATTTAACGAAGAAGGTAATTTACCTAAAGGAGACCCGAAAATGCATTTAGCAAGTGAATATTTTAAAGATCGTAATCTTGTAGATCCCAATCAGGCCTCTTACCGAGAGTTGTTACTTGTTCCTGGAATTGGACCTATATCTGCTAAACGTATAATAAATTTACGAGCAAAGAAATTTGTATTTAAGCGTCGGCAAGATCTTAAATCTGTTGGCGTGGTATTAAAACGAGCTGAACCTTACCTCCTGATAAATGGACATAATCAAACGACTTTAAATAAGTATTTCGACATAATTAGTGATAATGTTTCACAGAGGGAAATTGTTTGAGAAAATTAATTGAGGAGAAAGATCCAATGGAAGTCGTTGGGTGTGCTAGAGGTCATTCATGTGAAGAATTAATTCATAATCTTCCCCGCCATTGTAAATTTTATCCTGCCCTAATCCAACATATTAATAAAATTCCAGAAGTTATCTTACGCAATTCTGGCACTCCAATCGCAAAAAAAGTTAATCGTATGATGCGTGAGATTTCTAAAGAATCCTATCGAGCGATGCAATTCACACGTACAGAAATTAATAACCGAGGGGTTTTATTTGGAATAGTGTCTCTGAAACATAAGGTGATGGACCGTGTCTTGAATTACTTCCATAAGAGATGGCCAGAGTGTATAATCTGCCTATACAATGAACATACCCATAAAACTTCGACAATAGATGAAAAAGGGATAATTCATAAGATTGACTCTCCTCTAAAAACTGTAGTAGAAAAAGCAAGTAAAAATCGTCCCCTTATTCCTTATTTCGATGATATTCAATTTTCTGGTAAGGAAATTTTCGAGACACTTTATAGTTCACAGTTTATTTCTGAACGAGAAAATCAAAAATATTTTAAAAAAATGATTCCTGAAAAGTGTTATGAATTACCTGGGATGAGGAGTGGCATAGAAAAACGTTTTCGGAATAAAAAAATTAATGATTATTTTTAATTTCAAATAATAGTAGTAAATAGTTCTTTTGCTGTTTTATATGCCTTGCTCTCATTGGGTAGTTGTAATAAATTTTCCCCAACAAGATTCATTTTACTGATTTCATCATCACTCGGTAATAATCCTAAGAACCTTACGTTTTTTTCCTTAATATTTTCCACACGTTCCATTAAGAGGTTTTTAAGGTCTTCTGGAAACCTATTTCCAATAATAAGGATATTTTCGAAGAGAAGGTTTACTTCTTTGCTTACTTCAATTATTCGTTCCATAGTATGGAATCCCATTTTGCTTGGATCAGTCACAATAATGAGGTCAGTGACGTTGCGACCCGTCTTTCGAGCGAAATGTTCCAATCCTGCAGGGGAATCGATGAGTACAATATCATAATTCTTGGATAATATATCAATAATTCGTTTCAGGGTGTTATTCACGCTACAATAACAACCGCTACCCTCTCCACGCCCCATTTCTAAAATATCAAAGTCATCCATCTCGATTAAGGCTTCAAACACTTCAGATTCGATGATTTGATCTTTCGAGACGTTGAGGGGTATTTGTCGTTTCTGAATTTTATCCTTTAAGACCGCCATTTTTCCGCTAACAGTTTCTTTAAAATGGATTTCTTTGCCGATGATATCTCCGATGTTTGCATCAGGATCGGCGTCAATCACTAGGATATCGAGATTATCAAATTTTTCAAGTAGATATTTGAGCATTAAGACGAGGAGAGTAGATTTACCAACCCCCCCCTTTCCAGAAAATGAAATAATTTTTTTCAACAAATCACTTAAAATTTGTAATTGGTTACTATGTTAGTTAATTGATTTAAGATTAAAAATTTATTATAAATAATTAAAAAGATTAAAATGCTTTCTAATAAGAAAAATTAATTTGTTTAACAGGGAAATTAATAATAAATAGAAATTTTGATTTTTTAGTCGATCTCAAGTAAGAGATTTTCTTAACAATATCTCTGAATTTCCTAACATTTTGGGTGTTAAATAAGAAATAAAAATGAGATATATTGGTCAGGCTATTTTTGTTCTTGTCGATATACCGGCACAATTTTTGAGGTGAACTCTTCGAGCGCATAAGGAAATTCTTCTTCACTCGCGATTTTCCCTAATTCTAACAATATTTGTCTAGCTAAGAACCAAAAGGCTAATCCCAGTGCTTTTTTACCACGATTATTTGCTGGAATTGCTAGATCTATGCCATCAAGGGTATCATCAGTATCAAAAAGAGCTACTACAGGAACTCGAGCTAATTTCGCTTCTCTTAAAATTACTTTATCGGCATGTGGATCAACAATTACAACAACACTCGCTTCCTTTATATACGTGTCTATAAGTGGATTGGTTAAACTTCCGGGTATAAATCGAGTAGTAATAGATTTACACCCTAAAACTTCACAGAATTTTTTGACTGGTTCTTTTCCATATCTTCTAACAGAAGTAACTATCACTCTGTCGCTCCCTTCCTCAATATACTTGCTTAAGAACTTCGCGGCTATATTTAATCTTTCGTCTGTTTTAGTTAAGTCAATAACGTATAACCCATAGTTAGTCTGTCTATAAATAAATCTTCTTGCATCACCGGTTAATAATTTTGTACCAATGTGTATACCACAACTTAAATAAAGTTGTTTTCTTTCCTCATCTTTATCAACTAATTCTTCTCTTAGTTCAATTCCAGCTTCGATGTCTTCAGTATCTAATAACTCGAGTTCTTCTTCAAGATCTAAATCTTCTTTAAAATCTACTTCCAATTCTTCTTCAAAATCTTCTAAGGTCTCTTCTTTCTTTTCACTTTTTTCTTCAGTTTTTTTCTTCTTCTTAGCCAATATAGTAGCCTTATTTATTTTATATTTTTATTAAATCTATTAATCCATAACAAAATTCTCAAAAAGTTATGAATATTTGATTAAATACATCTTAACTTTAATATTTTATTAAGAGAAACTTTCTAATTAATTCAGAACTTAAGAATTAATATAGCAAAAATGATTTTAATTATTATTCAATCACAATTATAATATAATAAATAAATTTATGCTGATTTAAACAATGGCTTCCTACCGTTTGATTTTTGGAATTCTTATAGGAATTATTTTAAGCTTTTTAAGTGTGTTTTTCTTTAATATGGAAAGTATCTTAAACCAAATCGAAATTTATGCTGATACTGATTTGCTAAAAGCAACTGCACTATTGATAGGAGCAAATTTTAAATTTGATATAATAGATTTTTTTACTGGATCTTTAACTGTCTCAGGTTTCTTCGCAGCCCAACTTTTAGCATGGCTTTTTATAGGATATATTAGTGGTACAATTGCAAAGGGTTTGCGAAGAGGGATAATAGCAGGTTTACTAGTCGTAGTTATTGATATATTATTATGGATAATTTTTAGTATAGTTTCTGGTGAGGATTTGATGGCATTATTCCAAGGCACACAATTATCTGAAACTTTAGGTGGAATTATCAGTGGTCTGTTAGGAGCGTTTATAGGAGGTTCGATTGGAGGGTTAATTAGTGGCCCCTTTGAGGAATTCTATTAGAATATGCTTAATTAAAACTCACAATTAAATTCTTATTCTCTATTGGTATAAAAAATTTAATGAACTTAAATTTTCAAATAGGGATAATAATTATTGAAACGTTAATATTTGTTAATAACTAAAATTTAAAGTTAATTAATTAATTATAAAAAATAATGGTTAAGAAAGAAGAAATTTTACCAGATCGTGAATACGCAATCGATCTACTTAAAAAGTTAAAAATCCCGCATTCAGTTAGGCGGCATTCTGAAAAAGTAGCAGATAAAGCTTTAGAAATAGCAAATAAAATAACTAAGGTTGAAGTAGATAAAAATCTAATTGAAATTGGTGCACTTCTACATGATATTGGTAGAACAAAAACACACGGCTTCAAACATGCACTAATCGGGGGAAAAATTTTAAGAGAAAAAGGTTTTTCTGATAAACTTGCTAAAATTTGTGAAACTCATATTTTGGGAGGTTTAGATATAGAAGATGCGAAGAGATTTGGTCTGCCAGAAAAAGATTTTTTACCAGTATCATTAGAAGAAAAGATAATATGTTTAGCAGATAAACATATGGCTGGAACAAGGGAAGTTACAATAGAAGAAAGATTTAACCGTTGGTTTCAAAAGTATGGGAAAAGTCAAATTTTATTGAAATCTATAAAACGTATTGAAGAAATCCAAAAAGAAATAGAAAGTTTAATGTGACATTATCCTTTGAATAATTTCTTCTTTAACTGATTTAAAATTCCTTCATCTTCTAATATTTTAGTTAGAAAATCTGGTAATTTCTTAAAATCTATTTCTTTATTTTTAGTTTTGTTAAATATAAGACCCTTATTTAAGGTAATTTCTAAATGATCGCCATGAGAAAATTTTTTTTTATCCCAATTTAATTGAATTCCTGGAATACCTAGATTAATCAAATTTCTAAAATAAATTCGAGCAAATGATTTTGCGATAATCGCTTTTACTCCAAGAATTTTAAATACATTGACAGCTTCTTCCCTAGAACTACCTGTTCCAAAATTTTCACCTGCGACAATAATATTATTTTTTGTTACCATTCCTACAAAGTTCGGGCGAAGGTATCTCAACGTATTTTTAGCCATTTCAGTGGTATCTCTAAGGGTTAACGCATTAGATGGAACAATATCATCTGTGTTGATATCATCTCCTAAGATATATGTATAACCTTCAATTTTATCAATCAATTACAATACCTCCCTTGGATCTGTTATTTTTCCATTTATAGCAGAAGCAGCAACAGTAGCAGGAGAAGCCAAATAAATTTGAGCGCTAGGCGCCCCCATTCTTCCCACAAAATTACGATTTGAACTACTTATACAAACTTCGTCAGGTCCTAATACCCCCATATGACCACCTATACATGGTCCACAAGTAGAATGTCCAAATATCCCCCCAGCGTTTATGAAAATTTCAATCAATCCTTCCTTTAAAGCTTCTTTATATATATCCGTAGAAGCCGGGATTATAATTAATCGTGTGTTTGGATCAATCTTTTTTCCTTTGAGAATTTTCGCAGCTATACGCAAATCTTCCATTCTTCCATTAGTACAACTACCTAAAAATGCTTGATCAATCTCAATACCCTCTTCTTCCTCAACGTTGACTATATTACCGGGATTTGAAGGTTTTGCAACAACAGGAGTGATCTCTGAAAGATTATAGTTAAATTCTTTTTCATAATCTGCATCTTTATCAGGATATACGTACTTATAGGTTATGTCGGTTCTTTCTTCTAACCACTTCGTTAATTTAACATCTGGTAAAAATACTCCAAATTTAGCTCCTGCTTCTACGACCATATTTGTGATAGTCATCCTTCCATCTATAGAAATATCCTTTACACCATCACCGTGAAACTCTAAAGATTTATAAATTGCACCTTTAGTAGTTAAATCGCCTATTAATTTCAATATAAAATCTTTCGACATTATACCTTTATTTAACTTGCCTTTAAGGTTTATTTTAAAAGATTCTGGTACTTTAAACCATAGATTTCCTGTTGCGAAGACGACTGATACGTCAGTAGCACCAATACCCGTAGATAAACAATTAAAAGCCCCATATGTAGTTGTATGACTATCAGAACCTACTATTAGCATTCCAGGTCTAGAAAATCCCATTTCGGGTAAAACTTGGTGACATATTCCTCTGTTCATCCCAATATTATGTATAAATTTATATTTTTCAGCAAATATTCGGCAATCTTGATGCATTTCTGCTGCAGAAATTGTAGGGGCAGGGACCCAATGATCTAAGATAAAAAAGATTTTATTCGGATCCCACACATAATCTATACCTAATTTTTCGTACTCTTTGTGAATTCTTCCTCCTAATTGCTCATGAACCATTATTAAATCAATTTCACATTCAATAAACTGCCCGGGAACCACACTTTTGTGGTTTGAATGATTTAATAATATTTTTTCAGCTATTGTATAACTCATTATTTTCACATACTAATTCTTCATTTTCACATAAAATCTCGTAATCATTATCAAGCATTGATATAGATTTTCGGATTATTAAAGATGCCTCTTGTAAAATTTGAGGATCAACCTTATCAGGTGTGTCAACCTTATTGTGCGTGTATTTCCCTGCTGCTCTAGTAACGATATCAACAGAATCATATTTTCTTAAGTGAAAAGGAACTGAATCTGTATGAGCTCCAGTAGATAGATGAAATCCGCTTATTTTTATATTTTCCTTAAGAGCTGCTTCATCTAAATACTTACTAAGAAGTGGTGCTATTTTTTTTCTTGGTAAAACACCATATGATTCTAAATATTCTACTCTATTTCTCGAATTTCCCGCGCATGATACCATATCTAAATTAATTTGAAATGTTCTACCCTTTATAAATTGTTCTGATCGTTTATTTACGAAATTCCGTGAGCCCATTGTCCCCAATTCTTCTGCGGAAAATTGACAGAACCAGAGATTAAAATTTGAAAGAGGATTTTCTTTAAAGTAATTACTTAAGATAAAAACAATTGCCATACCGGAAGCATTATCTAAAGCACCCGGTGATTCATTTTGTGTATTTAGGAACAATAAGAAGATGTTTGATATAGAAATTATAATTGTACATACCCACATTCCAGTACCTACTATTAATAAATTCAAATTTAGTGGTGAATAAGTCCGAATAAATAATGCAATTAAAAAACCCCCTAGAAATATCCCTGTATAAAGCCAAATTCGATAAAAGACTACTCTCCAGGATGTTTTAAATGTTTGTGATTTAGAATCTAAATGAGCTGAGATGATAATATTTCCCGCTTTAGTAGTATGCAATTTATTTGCGGGAATTTTTACAAATACATTTGTAGCTGAGAGTGTATTACCATAATATTCCCCCCAGAAGCCCGGAGTTTCCGGATGTCTCAGTCCTTTAATAATCAGGAGAATTAAGAAAATTCCAGTTCCAATAATAAATAGTGAAAGAACTAAATTAACATAAGCGAACATTAGAATAAATAACGAGAAAGTCAAGTTAATCACCATTATAAGTTTTATCAATGTAGTAGAGTAAAAATCAGAGAATTCGAATGGTTCTCTTTGTATTTGAGAATTTTCAAATCCAATTTTTCTAAATGTATCAATAGTAAGAGCAACTGCTTCTTTTTCTCCCTCAGTACCAGCTAAACGAGGAAAACTAAATATTTTAACATAGTCATATAGTTTATTTACATCAATCGACAGTTTATTAGTTGACCCCTTATTCTTCAATTTTAATCGAAATATAAATTTTGTTAAAATTCAGCCAAATTTTTAAAATAATAAGGATAATTTATGTTTTATTATTTTAAATTTTAATTTTGCGTATTTAATTTGTCCAAAACAGTTTTTTGTATCTTTTCTTGGACAAATTCGATAATATCATCTGAGCTAATTATATGATATCCTTCTTGTTTGGCTCGAGAAAGATAAAGATTTCTCACCTTAACTAAAAAGGAAGTATCTTCAAATTTCTCTAAATCTTTTTCTTTTTTCCGAGCTAAAGCAGTTTTAGCCTCAATATCTAAAATTATTGTTAAATCAGGAAGTCCTATAAATTTATTCAGCTGTTTTATCCACTCAACGGATATCTTATCAGATTGAATAGATTGGTATATTATAGATGATTCTATATAACGATCAGAGATTACAATGTATCCATCATCAAGTTTTTTCTTAATTTCGTTATGGTAATGAAGATCCCTGTCTGCGGCAAACAATAACGCGTCTGTAGTAGGGGGAATTTCCTCATTTTTCAAGAATTTTCTCAATAATTTTCCTATATCGCTTTTAGATGGTTCATGGGTTAAATGAACCTTGAAACCTTTTTTATGCTCTAAAAATCCTACAAGAAGTTGACTGTGGGTGGTGCTACCACAACCATCGATACCATCTAAAACGATGAAGAGGGGTTTTTTCGTCAAAATTATTTAAGATATATAGTTTTCAATTGATATTTTAAATGAATCTAATAATTAAATAATCAATAAGGACTTATTGGTTTTAATCTTAATTAACTTAGATTATTAATTTTTTAACAAAATAAGGCATTGTACTGTAAATAAAGTATAAAGAAGTTCCAAAAAGATTAAAAATATTAAATATTACTAAAGAAAATAAAATATTAATTTTTAAAATGCAGACTAGTAATCCAACAGGATTTTGTCCAAGATGTAACCAAAATGTTTTGTTAACCCGTAAAGATTTTGATGCATGTCTTGCTATAATATTATTAATTTTTACAGCAGGCATCGGTTTAATTATTTATCTTGCTGTGTATTATAGTAGAAAAGAAGATAGATGTGCACATTGCGGTACTCAGATTACAATCTCACAATCTCAGCAATCGTATACATATCGACCTCAAATACAAACTCAATCTACATTATCTCCTACATCAAGAAACATATCTGAGGAAATAAAGGGAGTAATGCCAAATTTTTGCCCATTATGTGGAGAAAAATTAGAATCTGGAACAAAATTTTGTCCAAATTGTGGTAGTAAAATTACAGAAGAATAAATTTATCTAAGCTATAGATTAATCCTCCTTTCTAATTTATTTTTGCATTTTATTCCTATCAAAAATTGGTCTCAAGATCATTAAAGAACTAAAAAAATTAGAGATCATTAAAGAACTAAAAAAATTTGGAGGAAAAATAAATGATGTATTGTACTCAATGTAATAAGAATGTAGAGACAAAAAAAATGGAGTTCAATGTTGCACTAGCAATATTCTTAGCTATATTTACAGGTGGTATTGGCTTATTAATTTATGTTGCGATATATTTAGATAGAGAGAAGAGACCTCGCTGTATTCATTGTAATTCTGTCTGCTATACTCAAAATAATACTCAACCAAGTTCAAATTATCAATTAATTACTACATCCAACCACAATCAGAATCAGAAAACTGTCTTGTTAACTCAACAAGTTGAGGAAAAACCGAAATTTTGTTATAATTGTGGTGTTGAGTTGAATCAAAGCGAAGCTGCTCGATTTTGTCCTCTATGTGGAACTAGTACCGAATAATTTTAAATTTCTTTTTCTTCTTCTTCTTTTAATTTTTTGACAAATTGATTGAATTATTTATAAGAATTATAGAAAGCGTCATCTTTTTTAGAGTATTCTAATACTTCAGCTAATAATTTTTTAAAACCAGGCAAATCTTTGTTCTTAATAATCAGTTTATTTAGAATCTGACATTAACTTTTCTTTAATCATTGTTAAGATTGTTGATTCAACAGGAGTACATCCTTGTATAAAGATTCCATTTTCTTTTTGATTTGATGTGCAATTTCCAATAAGAAATGTATCTGAATAAAGATCTGATTTTTTAATTCCTTTTCCTATTGCTAAATTCAAAGGTTTATCAGAAGTATAAAGTTTATCAATAAATTCTTTATTATTTTTCAAAAAATTGAATACTGTTGATAAACATGCAGAGCAAGAATCAATATCTATGAGATTAACATTTTTATATTTAATTGTTATTGATTTTGGAGGGGGTTCTAAAGGTTCGACAAATTCATTAATATCATCTGGAATTGTTTTTATGTCACTAGAGGAGTTAATTGAGGGTAGTATAAATTCTGAAAGTAATTTTAAATGAGGAACATCTTTAAGAGACCATTCTGGTTGAGAAATTGCGAGAGCGATTATATCTGCTGCTAAAGAATTAGTTGAAGCTATAATAGTATCTAATTTTACAAGATTTCCTGAGGATGGCCCCATTCCTTCATGAGCGTATGAAGCATCTATTATCGCCAAATCAGGAAAAATAATATTTCCAAGATCAGCTATAGCAATATCTAATTCTTTTATTTTACTCATAGATTTTTTTAATTCTTTAATTATTTCTGGAGCTTGAAAGTGGTGTAAGGTGATTTTATCTCTTCTATATATCAGGCCCTTCATATTTTTAAAACTTAGCGAGGCTCCACAATGCATATGCATTTTTAACACGGGAATAGAAATAACATAATCAAAATCATGCCAATAGCCCGTTATTCTTATGCTTTTTAGAATTTTTCCATTTGGAATCTCTTTCTTCACCGGAGTGAGCTCATCTAAATCAATAAATTGAAGATCATCATCTTTTAATAAATTGCTATAGCCTGATTGCTCAAAAGCTTTTTGTGTATCTGTGTTAATTATTGGAGAATCACCAATTAAGTAATTTGCTTCATAGCGATCTCTCAGATAATTAAATATTGCTTCTACGACGTCTGGATTAGTATTAATCCCTAGTTTAGGATCAGCTTCTCTACCGACATTTGGTTTCAATAAGACTGTTTTTCCAGAGAGGTTTGGAATTTCAATTTTATCAAGAGCAACATGAACTGCTTTTGAAATATCTATATTACGAGCAACTGAAACTATAGGTTTTTTCTTCTCACCCATTATATCAGCCCAAGGTATTCGATAATTTTATTCTTCATTAGTTCTTTATTAGGTTTTTTATTCAACCACCATTCAAATGCTAATATTCCTTGATTAACCAGCATATCTAAACCACCTAGTGTTACACATCCTATCTCTGCTGCCTCTTTCATCAATCTGGTTTCAAGAGGATTATAAACAACATCGAATACGAAAAGATCATCATGAAGTAAATCTTTTGATATTGGGGTTTCATCAACTTTTGGATACATTCCAACAGGTGTTGCATTGATAAGAATATCTGCTTTCCTTATATATTCTTCAATATTATCCCTATTATTTAATTTACCTTCAATATCTACTTTCATATTATCCCTGATTTCACTAGCTACTGATGTTGCCCTTTCTTCAATTAAATCAGTCAAAACAATTTTATTGGCTTCTTCTGCTAAAATATAAGCTATGGATCTTGAAACACCCCCTGAACCTAGAATGAGTATATTTTTTCCAGAGATATCAAAACCTATATCCAAAAGAGATTTCTTTGCTCCACCAGCGTCAGTATTTCTTGCTTTTAAAATCCCCTCTTCATTTTTAATTGTATTAATAGCCCCAATTTTAAGTGCAATTGGATCAACCTCATCGATATACTTAATAACTGCTTTTTTATGAGGGATTGTGACATTCACACCTGTTATACCTAGTGATCTTATGCCATTTATGGCTTTTTCAAGGCTATCTGGGAGTACATCAAAAGCTACATACACATAATCAAGTTCAAGCTCTTGAAGAGCTGGATTCCACATTGTAGGAGACATACTATGTTCAATGGGGTGTCCTATGACACATAAAATCTTAGTATGTGAAGTTATTCTTTTTCCAACAGACATCTTGCAAGCAGAAGTTTTAAATTTTATTTAATAATATGTTTAAGAAAAATTGTAATATATAATTATTTAGCTAATAGTAAGCAGAAATGTGAGGTAAGTATTAAATATGGATAAAATTAGATTAAGTACTGGAATCGCTGCTTTTCCTATGCCAGCAGCAGTTATATCTGTAGGAATTGGAGATGATGCAAATTTAATCACTCTAGCCTATGTTGGAAAAGTTTGCTTAAAACCACCAATTATTGCAATATCTATACAACCTAGACGCCATTCTTATCAATTAATAGAAAATCATGGAGAATTTGTTATTAATTATCCAACTATTAACCAGCTGCGAGAAATGGATTATTGTGGTACAAGATCAGGGAGAGATGTGAATAAATGGGAAGAGTTAAACCTAACTAAAGAAAAAGGATCAGTTGTTCGAGTTCCATTAGTAAAAGAATTCCCTTGGAATATGGAATGCAAAGTTATACAGAGAACAGAATTAGGATCACACGTTTGTTATTTTGGTGAAGTGGTTGCGGTACATTCTGATTCAAAATTTGTTAAAAATGACAATATCGATCCAGATAAAATTAACACTTTCGCCTATATATCAGGTAATTATATTGGTTTAGAAAAGGGATTTATTGGAAAGCATGGATTTTCATTGAAGAAATGAAAAGAATTATCCCCCTATTTATAATATATCTAAATAGAATAACTGAAGAAATATGACAAAAAATTCTATTGCCCTCATTGGATTTATGGCGACTGGTAAAACTACTATAGGTAAAGCATTAGTAGAATATTTAGGAGATGCTTATAAATTCATAGAAACTGATCAAATCATAATTGAGATGGCAGGGAAATCAATTCCAAAAATCTTTTCAGAAGAGGGGGAGAAAAAATTCAGAGAATATGAAATTGTAGCTTGTAAAAAAGCTTCGAATCTTACTAAAGTAATAGTGTCATGTGGAGGCGGAGTAGTATTAAATAAGATAAATATTGAAAAATTAAAAAAAAATTGTCATATTATCTTATTAGAAGCAACTATAGAGGAAATTTATAAAAGAGCATTAAAAGATGGGAAAGAAACTAGACCTGTTATCAATAAGAAAAATCCTAAAAAAGAAATAGAAGAAGTTCTAAATTTTCGATTATCTTATTATAAAGCGGCAGCAGAGATTATTATTGAAACGACCGGTAAGAATATAGAAATGATTGTTAGGGAGATTGTTTCAAAAACTCAATTAAAAACCTAAATTTAAATTTATTGAACCTACTAATTATTTAAAATATTTTGTAAAAGGGTTAAGGTTTTTTAAAATGACTGAAAGTTGGAAAAGAGTTAAATGTCCTCAATGTGGCAATGAAAATCCACGCAAGCTTCATGAAGAAGCAGATAAGAATAGCGTGCTTTACTACAGTATGCAAGGCACTCCAGTATATACTAGAAATATGAAGTGTGGAGATTGCGGTAAACTTTTCAAAAAAAACTAAAATTAGAATTATTTTGTTTTCTTATTTTTTTAAATTTTATAGTCAATCAAAAATAGTCTACTCAATTTCTTGAAGCACATTTAATGCTTCTCTTAAATTTGTAATATCGATTTGTCCTGGAGCCGTTTTCTCATCAATAGAACCATAAGTTAAAAATGAACCATTTAAAACACATAAAATTCTTGAGAAGATACCTAAAGTTCCCATACAAAAGGAAATAATTTTCATATTTTTTTCTGTGATTACTTTACACAATTTTAAAGGTATTAAATTGTCTTCAAATTTTTGCGCTGTAAAAATCATTTTTAAAATGATTTTTTCCATTTTTTGTGAATCTAATCCATATTCTTCTCTTAATCTATCTAAAAAATTTTTGATTTGATCATAAATTATCTCATAAGAGGGTGTTTTATCAAAATTATGATATGAGAAAATTAAGTTTACGTCATTCTGATTAGCTAAATTAATTATTTCACCTAAAATTCTTTTCTCTGTATTCATTTCTATATCCAGATAATTAGGATGAGATAAAACTAGCGTTTTTAAAATTTCAAAACGTACTATTTCATCAACTTTCATTTGTCCACCTTCTTTATGAGCTCTAAACGTAAAGATGACAGGAATTTTAGGTTGAACATTAGCTAACAACTCATTTACAAAATCTTGAGTAATCTGTTGAACATTATCGATATAATCATATCTGAATTCAATTAGATTAGGATCGAATCTTAGTGATTTTGCTATTATTGATTTTAACTCGAGGATATTTGCGGATTTAATCGGTATCGGCACACAGATATTATATTTCATAATAAACTAATAAAAAATTGGTAAAAAAATTGATTTAAATTCCTATTATATTTCTAATATCATCCTTAGTATATTTCAATGTATCAGTAGCATCCACTTTTTTCAATTTTCCTCTTTTTTTATAATACTTAATTATAGGTTTTGCATTTTTTTCATAAGTATCTAATCGATTTTTCAGAGTTTCTTCAGTATCGTCGCTCCTTTGCTTAAATTCTATTTCAGCTCCGCATTTATCACAAATCCATTTATTTTCCTCTTTTTGTACCTTAGGTTGTAATGTATACTTATTATAAATCTCGTTGCATTCACTACAGCTAAATCTTCCGAGTATTCGCTTTGTTATTATATCTCTGCTGACTTCTAATAATAGAAAAAAATCTTCTTGAGTAATTTCACTTAATGCTTTTGCCTGAGACATATTACGAGGAAATCCATCAAGAATAAATCCATTTTTCTCAACATCCTTCTTATTTAATCTATCTCTAACCATTTCAATAGTTACATCATTTGGAACTAACTCTCCCTTATCCATATAAGATTTAGCTTTTAGTCCTAATGGTGTTTCGTTTTTAAAATTTTCCCTAAAGATATCTCCAGTGCTTATATGAACTATTTCTGGTAATACATCTTTAATTTGGCTGGAAAATGTCCCCTTACCAGATCCGGGTGGTCCGAATAAAATTAACTTCTTCATATTCATCAAGAAACTGATTATTTAATTGTAGATTATTAAATTTGACATAAATTATAATTATTTTGTTAAAATTAATTCATTTAAAAAAACTTATCCAGTGAAATAAGATTTTTCTACTTTTTTTACTAAGTATTCCACTTGTCGCTTTTCTCGCAAACTAAATAGAACGGCATAATCACGTTTTATTGAGGAACCATAATAAGAGTTTCCAAAAAAGGTATTAGATTTATCGATTGCCTCTAGTAATAGTTTTATATTTCCGATATGAAGATATATAGAAATATCATTAATGATCAGTATAGGTGTCGGATCTTTCTTAAAAAGATGAAGGATTTCTGACGTCTTCTTAAAATTTTCGCATGCATTTTGATATAGTTCAGTTTTATTACTTGAGTTCAAACGAGGGGGGATAATTTCTCCTTTAAATAAAATATTCTTACATGTCATACTATTTTCGTAGAAATCTTGAATTTTTCCTCCAATTTTCAAATTATTTATCGTACTTAATGGTGGGGCAAAATCTAAGATACTAATGTCATTTGGAAAAACTTTTTTGGACTCTACAAGAAGTTGAATAAATTTTGAAGTATAATATGTCTTTTTAGTATTAGCTTCTCCATATAATAACACATGGCGACCAATGAAGTCATTAAAATTTAAATTTTCAGGAAAATTCATAAAATCAAAGATACACTGTATTACACATCGAAAAAATCTTCTCTACTAATATTTGCTTTCTTTAGTGCTAAGAGAATTACAAAACCAATAATACTCCCAGGAATACAGCTAACTGCAAATAAACCCCACCAAGTAAATAAGCCTTCAATCCCTCCTATTGGTGCAATTAATTGAGCTATTGTTCCCCCTATAAAGACTGTTCCAATTGGTTCAAAAAGGGCAGCAATTTCTACATATTTGGGTGTTTTTTTCCATAGGATATAAGCAAATATTCCAACAACAAATGCTCCAGTCATCCCTCCATGGAATGCATGAATTGAGCCTATTGCTAATGAAAATCTGAGTGCTGCTATTGTTGTAGCAGTAAATAATGCAAAGGTTGTTCCAACTAAAACCCCCATAATTGCATTTACAATATGAGCGAAAGGATTTATCTTTGCTCCAAATATCGTGAAATAAGCAAATGGATTTAAATAACTTAAGACAAGACCAACTCCTACCATTATAGCTGAAGTTGCAACTCTTTTAGTAATATATATCTGAGAAAATGTTCTTTCACTTGATTCATTGTTACTCATATCAATAGAAACTACAGTGTTGTGTTTTTCTTACTAAATAAGTTATATTAATTTAAAAGGTTTAGGTTATGACTTTAAAGCAACTTGACGATTTTTTTAAGTTTTTGAATCATATCAACTGAATTCTTAGCAAATAAACGGATCATTGGTTCTTTACCAATTGATCCTTTATCCCATATTAGATCCGGAATCCTTCCTTTCTTATTTATACTCTCTTTAATTAACCACTGCATTGTAGAATATTCTTTATTTCTTGTTTTTCTGGGTTCTTTTTCTCGTAGAATTTCTTCTAACTCTAAATCTGTTTTCTTCTGAATATCTTTTATCGTTTCAGGGCTATATCTCAAATTCATGACGAAATTAATAGAATTTTCGAATTCTTTTGCTGAAAGAAGCAATCTAGCAGTATGTTCAGCAACACCAAATTTGATATCGCCTGCAGCCTTCGGCAAACCATTAACTATTGTTATTCTTCCATCAATTCCCGCAACATCTTCTTTTATTTTTGCATCATTAAGTGCTCCTGCAATGTTTGTTCGTACTTCAGGAATTAACCTACAAAATTTCTTTATTCTAACGAAATTATAGATTTCTTTAATTTGATTTATTACTTCTAACTTTTCTTCAGAGTGTAAAGAATCCATGAGCTTATTGTTTTCCATCAAATCTATAAGTAATATAAATTTATTTAATTTATCGGTTATTCATACATTTTTAGGTAGAGTACGTTTTTATGATAAAAATAGGAGATACAACTATAAGTCCAACAAAGATAGTTTGTTTAGGTACTAATTACATGGATCATGTAGAAGAAACAGGATTAGAAATACCAAAAGAACCATTACTCTTCCCAAAAACACTGAATTGTTTAATAACTAACAATCAACCAATTATATATCCTAAATATTTGAGCGACAATAGAAAATATAATCGGGTTGATTATGAAGTAGAATTAGCTTTTATTGTTAAAGATAAATGCAAAAATGTTTCTTCGGACGATGTTTATAATCATATCTTAGGATATACTG